>JACDBD010000130.1 GCA_013695115.1 Actinomycetota bacterium
CGGCGCCCAGCCCGCGCAGCTCGCTCGGCGCTTCGACCCATCGCTCCGCCGGGATCAGGTAGTCCCGTTGGGGCAGCGGCGGCAGGTCGTCGGTGTGGTAATCGGTCGTGACCGGCGGGCGGTCCTCGGGCGCAGTCGGCATTCTTCCTGGTCACTCCTCCGCCGTCCCGCCCTCGGGTTGGTCGCTCCGCTGCGGCCGGGCACGGCTGCGCTTCGTTCCGTTCAGTGCCATGCTCGCGCACCGTGGAGATTCAGGACCTGGCAACGCCCGCGCTGATCGTGGACGCCGTCGCGTTCAGCGACAACCTCGACGCCATGGCCGCGGCCCTCCCGGGTTCGCGCTGTCGGCCCCATGTGAAGGCACACAAGACGACCGCGCTCGCGCGTGAGCAGGCCAAGCGCGGGCACCACCACTTCACCTGCGCGACCCCCCGCGAGATGATCGGCATGGCCGGCGCCGGTCTCGGCGACGATCTCCTCCTCGCCAACGAGGTCGTTGACCCCGACCGGCTCCGTCGCCTGGCCGAGCTCGACGCGCGCGTCACGGTGGCGGTGGATTCGAACGAGACGATCGCGGCGGCGGCGTCCGCGGGCATCCGCGAAGTGCTCGTGGACGTCGACGTCGGCTGTGTCCGCTGCGGCTGCCGGCCCGACGACGCCGGACGGCTCGCGGACGAGGCCCGCGCCCGCGGTCTCGAAGTCCGCGGCGTCATGGGATACGAGGGCCACGTCATGGGCGTCGAGGACCAGGCGACGCGCGCCGAGCAGACCGAGCAGGCCATGGAGCTTCTGCTGGCAGCCCACGGCGACGTCGGCGGCGAGATCGTGTCGGCCGGGGGAACGTGCAACTTCGACATCAACACCTGGGCAACCGAGATCCAGGCGGGGACGTACGCGCTCATGGACACGGCGTACGCCTACGCCGACCTTCCGTTCCGCCCCGCGCTGTCGCTGCGGGCGACCGTCATCTCCGTGTCCGACGACTGGGCGGTCGCCGACTGCGGCCTGAAGGCCCTCGCCCTCGACCACGGCAATCCCACTGTCGAGGGTGCGACGGTCTGGTTCTGCTCGGACGAGCACGTGACGTTCGCCCCGGACAAACCGGTCAAGGTGGGCGACCACGTCCGCGTGATACCGGCTCACATCGACCCCACCGTGGCCAAGCACGAGCGCATGCACCTGGTCGACGGCGAAACCGTCGTGGACACCTGGGAGGTCGACCTGCGCGGCTGGTGACCCGGTTCCGTCGGGTCTCGACGGTCACCGGTAACCTCTCCGGCCGTGACCCTGCGGCGGCGCTTCTTCTTCGTCTTCGCGCTCTACTTCGCGATCGTGCTCGCGGGTTCCGGGCTTGTCGTCCGGCAGGTCCAGCTGCGCGACAACCTGATCGACCGGGAGGAGCAGCTCCTCGCCGACGGGCTCGATCGGGGCGAACAGGACGAGTTCGAGGCCGCGCAGGCCCGGCTGCACGAGCTGCGCAACGAGCTGAACGGCATCGTCGCGGGCACGCTCGCGGCCGCATTGCTCGCCACGGTCTGGGCGGCGTTCGGCCTGCGCCGGTGGGTCCTTCGTCCACTCGACCGGATCGGCGGGGCGATCCGGACGGTGCGGACCGGTGCACGCTACACCACCGTCCCGACGACCGGTCCGCCGGAGATCGCCCGCCTCGCCAGCGATGTCGAGAACCTGCGCCGGCTGCTGAACCGGGAGATCCTCGAGGCGGTACGGGCGCGAGAAGCCGTGGAAGAGAGCGCGAACGTGGTGCTCAGCCTGCAATCGCAGCTGGAGCCCGAGGACGAGCCACTCCCGGACGACTGGACCGTTGCCGGGCAGGTCGAGCCGGCCGAGGGAGTGGTGGCCGGCGACTGCTACGACGTCGTGCGGGTGAGCGCGTCGCAGCTCGGACTGGTGGTCGTCGACATCTCCGGCCACGGCGCGGTGCCGGGGATCCTCGCACTCCGCTGCCGCGAGCTCCTGCGCGCCGCCCTCCGCAACGGCCTCGATCCTGGCGCCAGCGTGCAATGGGCGCGCGAGCAGCTCGATGACCTCGGCGACGAGACCTTCCTCTCGGCCTTCGTCGCCGTCGCCGACCTCGCCACCGGCGGCCTCCGCTACGCCAACGCCGGCCACCCACCCGCGCTCCTGTGCGCAGAGGAGGAAGCGGTCGAGCTCATGCCGACCGGACCGATCGTCGGTCCTGTCGACGGGACGTGGACAACCGCGCACACCACCATCACCACGGGCGACACGCTCGCCATCTACACCGACGGGTTGATCGAGGTGCGGAACGACCGGCGCGAGGAGTTCGGGCTCGACCGGCTGGTCGAGCTGGTCTGCGGCGCGTCATGCGACGAAGCCGAAGCCATCGTGAAACGTGCGCTCGACGAGATCACCGGCTTCGCGCCGGGACGGCTGCGCGACGACGCCACCATCGTGCTGCTGTGCCGAGGACCCCGCGCCGACCGGCCCCCGGTCAAGCGCCGTCCCTGAGTCGGTCTTTCTGCGCGAAAGCCTCCGGCCGAACGGCTGAGACGCGCCGCGTAGGTTTAGGAGGCGGGCGGCGCGGAAAGAAGCTGCCCATGCTGTTCATCTTGTGGATCATCGCAGTCGTACTCGTCATCTGGGGGATCGTGCAGCTGACGCGAGGTGAGGTGCTCCTCGGGGTGGTCCTCATCGTCGTCGGGCTCCTCGTGGGGCCTGGCGGTGTCAGTGCCTTTTCCTGAGTGGCGCGCGCCTGCATCACAACTTCATAGACAGATCGCAGGGCCCGGCCGAGGCTGACCTCGGGCCGGGCCTTGCCCGTGTACCGACCCAGACCTAGCGTCCCGGCCCATGACCGACGACCTCTCGCTTCTCGACGCCACCGCCCAGGCCCAACTCGTCGCCCGCGGCGACATCACGCCCCTCGAGCTCGTCGACGCCGCGATCAACCGGGTCGAGAAGGTCAACCCCGAATTGAACGCGGTCATCCACCCGCTGTTCGACAAGGCGCGCACCGCGGCGCGGGGAGAGCTGACGGGCCCGTTCCGAGGCGTCCCCGCGGTGGTCAAGGACCTCGACGGCTCGTCGGCGGGCGATCCCTGCCACATGGGGAACCGGCTGCTCAAGGAGGTCGGCTGGGTCGACGACCACGACACCTTCCTGTTCGCCAAGCTGCGCGCCGCCGGCTTCGTGTTCGTCGGCAAGACGAACACACCCGAGTTCGGCCTCCAACCGACGACCGAGCCCCTGGTCTACGGCCCCACCCGCAACCCGTGGAACACCGAGCGCGGGACCGGCGGATCGAGCGGCGGATCCGGAGCGGCGGTGGCGTCGGGAATGGTCCCGGTCGGCCACGCCGGCGACGGCGGCGGTTCGATCCGGATCCCCGGTAGCGCCTGTGGCCTCTTCGGTCTGAAGCCGAACCGAGGTCGGATCTCGATGGGCCCCGACGCCGGCGAGAGTTGGGCCGGTTGCGTGGCCCGCCACGTCCTCACGCGATCGGTGCGAGACAGCGCCGCGGTACTCGACGTCCTCACCGGTGAGATGCCCGGCGACCCGTACACCGCGCCGCCCCCGGCGCGTCCCTACGCCGACGAGGTCGGTGCCGACACTGGCCGGCTCAAGGTAGGCCTGCTGGTCCGCGCCCCCGGTGAGATGGTGCCGACCCATCCCGACTGCGTGGCCGCGGCCGAGGACGCCGCTCGGCTGCTCGAGTCGCTCGGCCACACGGTCGAGCCCGCATCTCCGGCCGCGCTCGACGAATCCGCCCTCATGGAGAAGTTCATGGTGATCCTCACCACCTGGGTGGTGCACGACGTCAACGAGACCGCGCGTCGCGCCGGGCGCACGGTCGGGTCCGAAGACGTCGAACCCCTCACGTGGGCCTACAGCGAGCTCGGGCGGACCCACTCGTCGGCCGACTACGTCGACGCGGTCAACACCCTCCACGCTTGGAGCCGGCGGATGGCGGCATGGTGGCACGACGACGGCTACGACGTGCTCCTGACTCCGACAATGGCCGAGCCGCCGCCGGTGCTGGGCGACCTGGTGCCGCCGGCCGACAACCCGTTCGAAGGGGCCGCGCGCGCGACCGCGTTCGCCACCTACACCGCCCCGTTCAACGTGACCGGGCAGCCGGCGATGTCGGTGCCGCTGTTCGAGTCGTCGGAGGGGTTGCCAATCGGCACGCACTTCGTCTCGGCCGCGAACCGCGAGGACGTGCTCTTGCGGCTGGCGTCACAACTCGAGACCGCCCGGCCGTGGTCCGAGCGGCGGCCGCCGGTGCACGCGTAGGCCCGTTCCGAAGATGGACGACCTCGCGCTGCTGGACGCCACCGCCCAGGCCGAGCTCGTCCGGCGCCGGGAGGCATCGCCCGCCGAGCTGGTCGAGGCCGCCATCACCCGGATCGAAAAGCTCGACGCCGAGTTGAACGCGGTCGTGATGCCACGCTTCGACGGCGCTCGCGAAGCCGTCGGTCGGGACGACCTGCCCGACGGCCCGTTCCGAGGGGTGCCGTTCCTCACCAAGGACCTCTGGTGCTTCACCCGGGGCGAGCCGCTCACCAACGGGATGCGGTTCCTGAAGGAGGCCGACTTCGTCGCGCCCGACGACTCGCACCTGGCGCGGCGCTGGCGCGAAGGGGGCTTCGTGAACCTCGGGTTCACCAACTCCCCCGAGCTCGGGCTCGTGCCCACCACCGAGCCCGAGGCGTACGGGCCGACGCACAATCCGTGGGACCTGGGACGGACGCCGGGCGGATCGAGCGGCGGGTCGTGCGCGGCGGTGGCAGCCGGGCTCACGCCGATCGCCCACGCCAGCGACGGCGGCGGGTCGATCCGCATCCCAGCGTCGTGCTGCGGGCTGGTCGGGCTCAAGCCGTCGCGGGGGCGGGTGTCGAACGGTCCTCAGGGCGGCGACCTCACCCGTTTCCTGAGCGTCCAGCTGGGTGTGTCGACCTCGGTGCGCGACGTCGCCGCCCTCCTCGACGTGGCCGCCGGACCCGAGCCCGGCGACGCGATCATCGCGCCCGCACCGGCGCGTGCCTACGCCGACGAGGTGGGCGCCCACCCGGGACGACTGCGGGTCGGGATCGCCACCAGCCTGGGCGGCAACGAGACCCACCCGGACTGCATCGAGACGACCGAGCACGCCGGGCGCCTGCTGGAGTCGCTCGGGCACCACGTCGAGCCCGACCATCCCGACGACCTCGACGACCGCGCCAACGGCGTGGCATTCATGGCCGTCTGGATGACCAACGCGGCCGCCGCGCTCGAGACGTGGGGAACCATGGTCGGGAGAGAAGTCACCGAGGCCGACGTCGAACCGCTCACCTGGGCCCAGGTCGAGCAGGGCCGAACGCTGTCGGCGATCCAGTACCTGGACGCGCTCAACCAGATGCAGGCGTTCACCCGGCGGATCGCGCAGTGGTGGCACGACCGGTTCGACCTGCTGCTGACGCCCACCGTCGCCCATGCGCCTCCTCCTCTGGGCGAGCTCCCGCCACGGGGCGACAACCCGCTGGCCGACTACGGACGCGTCGTCGCGTTCGTGCCGTTCACCCCGGCGTTCAATGTGACCGGCCAGCCGGCCGTCTCGCTGCCCCTCGGCACGTCGGGCGAGGGTCTGCCGCTCGGGGTACAGCTGGTGGCGGCGTACGGCCGCGAAGACGTGTTGATCCGGGTGGCGTCCCAACTCGAGGCGGCCGCGCCCTGGGCCGGCCGCCGCCCGCCCGTCCATGCCTAGCCCCGAACTGGCGCGTGAAACGCGCTGGATGCCGGCACGTTTCCCGCGCCAGAACCGATGAGTACGAGGATCGCGGGCGGGCAGGGCTTCTACGGCGACACTCCCCGGGCGATCGAGGGGCTCCTGGCCGAGGACGTCGACTACCTGTGTCTGGAGGCGCTGGCCGAGCTGACGCTGGCGATCCTCCAGAAAGAGCGGCAGAAGGACGAGACGCGCGGGTACACCCGCGATCTCCCGCTGTACCTCGGGGCCGCGCTGCCCGCGGTCGCCGCCGGTCACACGAAGGTCATCACCAACGCCGGCGGGATCAACCCGACCGGCGCGGCCCGGGCCGC
>JACDBD010000133.1 GCA_013695115.1 Actinomycetota bacterium
CGCCGAGCGACTTCAGAAGGAGGAGTACCACACGCGGCTCAAGGAGCTGCGGGAGCTCGTCGAAGCCGAGATCCGCCAGCGGCTCGTTGCCGACCGGGGGGTCGAGGCGATGGCCCGAACCTTGCGCAAGCCGCTTCCCGAGGACATCGAGTTCATGCACGCGTCGCGCGAGGAGATGCTCGCGCTGCAGCAGGCGGTCTACCCCTTGACGCGCGCGATGGCGGCCCGCCTCGCGCAGCGTCGCCGTCGCCGTCACCGCGGCCACCTCGACTTCCGCAAGACCATCCGCGAGTCGCTGTCGTACGGCGGCGTGCCCGCCGACCCCAAATTCAAGAACCCGCACCCGTCGAAGCCCGAGATCATGGTGGTCGCCGACATCTCCGGCTCGGTCGCCAGCTTCGCCCGCTTCACGCTGCAGTTCGTCTACGCGATGGCGAGCCAGTTCTCGAAGGTGCGGTCGTGGGTGTTCATCGACGGCATCGACGAGGTCACCCGCTTCTTCCAGGAGTCCGACGACATCGCCGAGGCGATCCAGCGGGTCAACACCGAGGCCGACGTCGTATGGGTGGACGGTCACTCCGACTACGGCCACGCGCTCGAGGTGTTCCGCGAGCGCCACCTCACGGAGATCACGCCCAAGACGTCGATCATCCTCCTCGGCGACGCTCGCAACAACTACCACGCGTCCCAGAACGCAATCGTCAAGGAGCTGGGCCAGCGCGCCCGGCGCGTCTACTGGCTCAACCCCGAGCCCCGCGGCTACTGGGACACCGGCGACTCGATCGTCTCCGACTACGGGATCTACTGCGACGGGGTGTTCGAATGTCGCAATCTGCGTCAGCTCGAGAGCTTCGTCTCCGCCATCGTCGAGGGCTGAGCCGGTGCCCCCGCCCGGGAAACCGGGCGAACGGTACGATTCGCCCGTGAACTGCGCGGCCTGCGGACACCAGAACCGGTCGGAGGCCCGGTTCTGCGACGGGTGCGGCGCGCGCCTCGAGACGACGCCGCCGCCCGCCGCCCTGCCCGCGACCGTCGACGGCCGGTACGAGGTCCGCAGCCTCCTCGGCGAAGGCGCCCGCAAGCGCGTCTACCTCGCGCTCGACACGCGGCTGGACCGCGAGGTGGCGCTGGCGGTCGTGAAGACGGAGGGACTGGACGAGGCCGGGCGCTACCGGATCGAGCGAGAGGCCCGCGCCATGGCCCGCCTCGGCGATCACCCACACATCGTCACCGTGTTCGACGTCGGTGAAGTCGAGGGCGCGCCGCACATCGTGTCCCAGTACATGGCCGGGGGCTCGCTGGCCGAGCACCTGGCGGGGGCGGACGACCATCGCCTGTCGGCCGACGAGGCGCTCGGAATCGCCGAGCAGATCGCCCGGGCGCTCGAGCACGCGCACCGGCTCGGGATCGTCCACCGCGACGTCAAGCCGGCCAACGTCTGGCTCGCGAGCGACGGCACCGTGCAGCTGGGGGACTTCGGGCTGGCCGTCCCGATCGATGCGTCCCGCATCACGTCGGAGGGCATGGTGGTGGGCACCGTTGCCTACCTCGCGCCCGAGCAGGCGCTCGGACGGACGCCGGACGGCCGCGCCGACCTCTACTCGCTCGGCGTGGTGCTGTACGAGATGCTCACCGGCCGCCCTCCGTTCCTCGGGGAAGACACGGTGGCCGTGATCTCGCAACACCTCAACACGGCCCCGGTCGCGCCCTCCTGGCACAACGCCGAGGTCCCGCCGGCGGTCGAGTCGCTCGTGATGCGGCTCCTGGCCAAGGACCCGGCCGAGCGGCCGGCGGACGCGGCCGAGGCCGGGGCGGAGATCGGGCGGATCCGTGAAGCGCCCGTCGAGCCCGCCACCATCCCCGCCGTCGACCCGGTCCGCCGGGCGGTCGGCGCCGCGGGGTGGGGCCACTTCGTCGGCCGCTCGGACGAGCTCGCCGAGCTGCGCGCCGCAATGGATGACACCCTGTCGGGCCGCAGCCGGCTGGTGATGGTCGTCGGCGAGCCCGGGATCGGCAAGACGCGTCTCTCGGAGGAGCTGGCCACCTACGCCGCGTTGCGCGGTGCGCAGATCTGTTGGGGTCGTTGCTACGAGGGCGAGCTCGGCGTGCCGTACCGTCCGTTCGTCGAGGCCCTGCGCGCCTACGTGCGGGAGCGACCCGATGACGAGCTGCGCGCCGAGCTGAGCACCGGCGCGCCCGAGGTCGCCACGCTCGTCTCCGACCTGCGCGAGCGTTTTCCCGATCTTCCCCTCTCACCGCCGTTGGAGGGCGACGCCGAGCGTCTGCGGCTCTTCGAGGGCGTGACGACGTTCCTGCACAACGCGACCGCGACCCAGCCCCTGGTGCTCCTGCTCGACGACCTCCATTGGGCCGACAAGCCCTCGTTGCTCCTCTTGCAGTATCTGGCCCGCAACCTTGGCCGCGATCGTGTGCTGATCGTCGGCACGTACCGGGACGTCGAGCTCGACCGCACGCACCCCTTGGCCGACACGGTGGCCACGCTGCGTCGGGAGCGGCTGTACCAACGCGTGCTGCTGCGGGGACTGCCGCGCGACGATGTGAAGTCCTTCATCGAGGCGATCGGCGAGCAGGAGACGCCCGACGAGTTCGCCGACGTCGTGCACCGCGAGACCGAGGGCAACCCCTTCTTCGTCGCCGAGGTCCTCCGGCACCTGGCCGAGACCGGCGCCCTCGAGCGGGTCGACGGGCGCTGGGTCGGCACGCCCGAGTCGGTGGCCGCCAACCTCCCCGAGGGTGTGCGCGAGGTGATCGGCCGGCGTCTCGACCACCTCTCCGAAGCGTGCAACCGGATGCTCACCGTCGCCAGCGCGATGTCGGGAGGCTTCACGGTTGACGTCGTGAGCGCGGTGACCGGCGACGGCGAGGATCGTACCCTCGACCTCCTCGACGAGGCACTGGCGCGGCAGATCGTGCGTGAGCGACGCGACCAGAGCGGGGTGTACGAGTTCACGCACGCGTTGATCCGCCAGACCGTCTACGGGGAGCTGAGCACGCCCCGGCGCGTGCGGCTCCACCGCCAGATCGGCGAGGCCCTCGAGGACCGCTACGCCGACCACCTCGACGGCCATCTGCCCGAGCTCGCCCACCACTGGTTCCAGGCTGCGCCCGGCGGCGACGTCGACAAGGCCGTCGACTACGCGACCCGGGCCGGTGACGACGCGCGCACCCGGGCCGCCCACGAGGAGGCGGCCCGCTCCTACGACATGGCGCTCCAGGCGCTCGACCTCGCCGACGGCGCCGACGCAGCGCGCCGGGCCGAGCTGCTCCTCGCCCTCGGCAACGCCCGCAACCGGGCCGGCGAGGGCGCGGCGGCCGAGTCCGCGCTACTCGACGCGGCCGGCCTGGCCCGCCAGCTCGGCGAACCGGTCCTGCTCGGCCGGATCGCCGACACCTACGTCGAGCTGCGCTACACGCCCTCGGGAGCCGACGAGACCGCCGTCGAGCTGCTGGAGGAGGCGATCGCCGGCCTCGGCCCGGCCGACGACGGGCTGCGAGCCCGGCTGCTCTCGCGTCTCAGCTCGCAGTTCGTGTTCAGCAACTCGGACAAGTCCAGGGTCCTGGCCGAGGAGGCGGTTGCGGCGGGCCGGCGGGCCGACGACCCCGGCGCCCTCGCCATCGCGCTGTCGCGTTGGGCGTGGTTCGCGTACCGGGACGACCCCCACGACCGCGACCGCGAGCTGCAGGAGGAGCTCGACCGGCTGACCGTCGCCGCCGGCGATCTCGACCTGGCGTTCAACAACGCCAACATCCGCCTAGTGGAGGCGCTGGAGCTCGGCAACCGGAGCGACTACGACGACCAGATCGAGCGCGTCACGGAGCTGGCGGAGGAGACCCGCGCGCCGTGGCACCGGAGCGTTGCTGTGCAGGCCCAGGCCGGGCGGGCCGTCCTCGAGGGCCGGTACGCCGACGCCGAGGGCTTCGCCGGCGACCTCCTGGCCAAGGTGCGCTCGCTCGGCGACCCGGCCATGGTCCAGTCGGTCGGCGTGATCATGTACCCGGCTTTGCGCGAGCAGGGACGGTTGGGCGACCTCGAGGGGCCCACGCGGCGCGCCGTCGCCGAGTTCCCGGCCACCGTCGCCTGGCGGGCGGGGCTGGCCCAGCTGGTGTGCGAGCTGGGCAAGCTCGACGCCGCTCGCGAACAGGTCGAGGTACTGGCCGAGGACGGGTTCCAGGCGCTCGCGGTGGAGGGGACCGGTCACTATGGGTTGGTCGGGACGGCCGAGGTCGTCGCCCGCCTCGACGAGCGAGCCCACGCCCAGCGCCTGCTCGATCTGATGCAACCGGTCGCCGGGCTCGGGACGCACCTCGGGCCGTGGGCGTACCACGGTGCCGTGGACCGCTACCTCGGTCTGCTCGCCGCCACCCTCGATCGGCTCGACGAGGCCGTCGCTCACTACGAGGCGGCGCTGGAGATCCATTCGCGCATGGGTGCCCGCCCGTGGCTGGCCCGCACTCGCTACGACCTCGCCCGGACACTGCTCGCGCGAGCCGGCCCCGGCGATCGCGAGCGCGCCGCCTCGGAGCTCAACCAAGCGCTCGACGCCGCCAACGAGATCGGCATGCCCCGCCTTCTCGAGCAGGCGCTGGCGGTCAAGCTCGAAGCCCAGGGCGTCTCGTCGTCGTCTTCGCAGGCATCGATCGACATCATCGCCGCCGCCGTGTCAGTCGAGCAGCCCGACCTGCGCTCTCACGCCGCCGCCGACGGCCGCGTCGCGATCCTGTTCTCGGACATCGAGGGTTACACGGCCATGACCGAGCGCCTCGGAGACCGTCGGGTGCAGGAGGTCGTGAGGCGGCACAACGACATCGTCCGGGCGGCGGTCACCGAGCACGGCGGTACCGAGGTCAAGAACCAAGGCGACGGCTTCATGCTCGCGTTCGGTGATCCGGTCGCCGCGCTCGGCTGCGCCGTCGCCGTCCAGCAAGCTCTCGCCGCCCACTCCTTTGGCGACGACGTCGGACCGGTACGCGTCCGCATGGGCGTGCACGCCGGCGAGGTGATCCGCGAGGCGGACGACCTCTTCGGGCGCACCGTGATCGTTGCCGCCCGCGTCGCCGCAGCCGCATGCGGTGGCGAGATCCTCGTTAGCGAGGCAGTGCGCGCCAGCGCGCCCGAGGCCGCGTTCGCCGAGCCTCGCATGGTGGAGCTCAAGGGACTCACCGGCCGGCACGCTGTCTACGCGCTGCGGGTGTGACGTTCTCCTCGCCGCGGTCGCCTCATCGCCTCGAGCAGCGTCCAGGCCCGGTCGGCGATGCGCCCGAGGGCGATGAGCTGCGCCCGCTCCCGGCGGCGTAGCGGGTGGCCCTCCCGGCCCACCAGCAACAGCGCGTCGTGATCGGCCAGCGCGGCGACCGCGAGGTCCTCGGGGCCGGCGATCCCGTCGGCGACCATCGGTGGCGCGGCCGTGCCGGCGGCGAGGGCGGCCAGCTTGTCGGGCGCGGGCGCGTCGCCGTCGCGGGAGAGCGTCTCGCCGTGGTGGAGGAGCGCGACCCAGTCGGCGAGGAACTCCCGACGGAGGTGCGTGACGAGGACGTGGTGGAGGTCGTCGACGCCGATGGCGGAGCACAGCGCCGCGGCGGAGTCGAGCGCGTCGAGACGAGGGTCGGGGAAGTCGGTGACCGTGCGGACCTCCTCGACCTTGGCCCCGTCGACCTCCTCGATCTCCCGCACGACCATCGCCAGTACCTCATCACTCTCGAGCTCGACCGCGAATTCGTCGACGGCGACGCCGTCGCCGCGTTCCAATACGTCGAGGCCCACGATGTCGCCACGGATCGCGCCGATGCGGGACGCCACCGCGCCGAGGGCACCAGGACGGTCGGGGAGCCAGACCCGGATCAGGACGTGTATCACCGGGCGCAGGCTACGGCGTCGTTGTCTCGGGCGTGTTACCGGAACGTGAACCGTAGACTCACGCGGTGCAAGAGGCACGACCGATTCACAACGCATCGACGAGGCCATGACGATGGAGCGCTCGCGGCGCAGGTATCCTGCGCCGCAGCGAGCGAGGCCATGACGATGGAACGCATCGGTTTGTTCGGTGGCACCTTCGATCCCGTGCACGTCGGCCACGTGGTCGCGGCGGTCGACACCCACGCTGCGCTCGACCTCGACCGCGTGCTCATGGTGGTGGCGGGCGATCCGTGGCAGAAGCGCGACCGTGTCGTCGCGGGCGCAACCGACCGGCTCGCGCTGGTCGAGGCCGCCGTCGCTGACATCGAGGGCGTCGAGGCCTGCGCGCTGGAGGTCGAACGGGACGGACCGTCGGTCACGGCCGACACCCTCGTAGCCCTGGCCGCGCCTGATCGGGAGCTGTTCCTCGTACTCGGCACCGACGCGGTCTCGAATATGCCGACCTGGCGGCGGCTCGAGGAGACGCGCCACCTGGCCACGCTCGCGATCGTCGAACGGGGCGGGGTGGGCGGCGTGGGCCCGCCCGGTGACGGCTGGCACGTCGAGCACGTCAAGATCCCGCAACTCGACATTGCGTCGACCGATCTGCGCGACCGTCTCGGCGCCGGGCGACCGATCGACGGGCTGGTCCCGCCGGCGGCGGTGCGTGTGATCCGGGAACGCGGCCTCTACACTGACCGGCGATGACGCCCGCCGGGACGACCGCTTGACCAGCCCCCCGGTCGCGGGCGCCCCTGAGATGGATGGAAGGCGTCGGGCCGTCATCGCCGCCGGTGCCGCGGCGGGCAAGAAGGCCGACGACGTGGTGGTCCTCGACGTCGGCGACATCATCTCCATCACCGACCTGTTCGTGATCGCCAGCGCGTCGAACACCCGGCTGGTGCGCACCGTCGTCGACGAGATCGAGCGCGTGCTGAAGGAGGAGGCGAGCGTCTCGCCCCGCGCCAGTGAGGGGCTCGACGACGCGTCGTGGGTGCTGCTCGACTATGGAGACATTGTCGTGCACGTCTTCCTGGCCGAGACCCGTGCCTATTACGACCTCGACCGGCTGTGGGCTGACGCGCCCCGCGTCGACTGGGAGCAGGCGGTCGCGGTCTCCTAGTTGCCTTCCGGGTTGCCGTCCGGTGCGAGGTACGGCCGCATCGGCACGCCCCGGGCGACCAGCGCGTCCTTGAGCTCGCGGACGCCGACGTTCCGGTCGAAGCGGGGGGAGTACAGGATCGAGCTGATGATCGCGGCCGAGGCGCCGCCACCGGTCAGGCCGGCGGCGATGTGCTCGACCGTTCCCGCACCTCCCGACGCGATGACCGGGACGTTGACGGACTCCGCGACCGCACTCGTGATCTCGAGGTCGTAGCCCGACGCGGTGCCGTCGCGGTCGATGCTGTTCACGACCAGCTCGCCCGCGCCGAGCTCCTCACCCCGGCGCACCCAGTCGAGGGCGTCGAGGCCGGTGGCCTCGCGGGCGCCGTCGATGAACACCTCGTACCCGCTCGGGAGTCCCGGCCGGACGCCCATGTGCTTCACCTGGGTGCTGAGCACGACGCACTGACGGCCGAACGCGCCGGCGCCCTCCCGGATGATCTCGGGGTTGCGGACCGCCATCGAGTCGACGCTGATCTTTTCCGCTCCCGCTTTGAGCACCTCGAACATGTCGTCGAGCGAGCGGATCCCGCCGCCCACCGTGAACGGGACGAACACGTGGCGGGCGACGGCGCGAACGGTGTCGAGGTCGATCTTCCGGCGCTGGGCACTGGCGGTGATGTCGTAGAAGACGATCTCGTCGATCTGGTCGTCGTAGAGGTGGGCGGCGAGCTCCTCGGCCGGGGCGACGTCGATGTTGTCCTGGAACTGCTGGGCCTTGGTCACCCGCCCGTCGATGACGTCGAAGCAGGCGATGAGCCGCTTGGTGAGCATCACGGCTCCCAGCGGGCGAAGTTCGTCAGGATCCGGAGACCCAGGGGGCCGCTCTTCTCGGCGTGGAACTGGGTGGCGACGACGTTGTCGGCGGCTACGACCGAGCAGAATTCCGGGCCGTACTCGGTGCGACCGAGCACGACCGCGGTGTCGCCGGGATCGGCGTAGTACGAGTTCACGAAGTAGAAGTGGCCCGCGTCGGGGATGCCGTTACGGAGCGGGTGGGATCGGGTGAAGCGGACCTCGTTCCAGCCGATCTGGGGTACGCGGTCGGTGTCGGGGAACCGCCGCACGGCGCCCGGGATCCACCCGAGGCCCTCGGTGTCATCCTCCTCGGACCGGTCGAACAGCACCTGGAGCCCGATACAGATGCCGAGGAACGGGATCCCGTCGTACCGGACGCGCTGGGTGAGCGGCTCGACCAGGCCCGACTCCGTCAGCGAGTCGAGCGTGGCCCGCGCCGCGCCAACACCCGGGAGGATCAGCCGCTCCGAGGCGAGCACCTCTTCCGGCTTGGAGACGAGCCGGCAGGGCAGCCCGAGCTTCTCGAACGCGTAGATGACGCTGGGCGAGTTCCCGGCGCGGTAGTCGACGACGTCGATCATGGTGACGTCAGTGTACGAGCGCCTCTACGGGCTTCAGCCCCTATTCGTCGGCGGGGTTGCTGTTACCCGAAGTGGAGCTGACCGTAGGAATTGCAGAGGCCCAACGCGGTGATGACGAGAAACGAGGCGATGACCAGGAACACTGTCCGCCGGCGCCAACCGCGGAGCAATCGTGTTCCTCCGATCGGCGACGGCATGTACCACTCCGGCAACCAGCCGATCGGGGCGTCGCCGGTCAGATCCCACAAGCACACCGCGTCGTCATCCACGGCGGCGTCAGGATCGGCGGCGACCGCGAGGGCCGACAGCTCGTCATCCGCCACCGGACGAAGCGACTGCACATCGGCGAGCGGACTGGCGCTCAACCGCCGACCTCGCCGAGATCGCGCTTGGCCTGCTCGTACTCCTCTTCACTGAGGTTGCCGAGTCTCCTTCCCTCCTCGATCGACGCGAGGTACTGGCTCTTCCACCCGCTCGTCGCCGCGCTCACGTCGTCACCACTCGAGGCGACGCTCTGCGCGGGCTCGCTCGCCCGGACCGCGTCGTGGGCCTCTTCGTTCGCCCGGGCGACTTCATCACGGTCGGCGCTCGTGACGGCGCCGTCGCCGAGAGCGTCCCAGTCGATCGCCAGCTTCTCCGGATTGCCGAGGTCCACCTTCACCGACAGGGCCGTCTCGGGCCCGACGAACGGGGCGAGCTTCTTGGAGCCGTTGAAGATGCCGCGGACGTTGTAAGTCGGGCCATCGGTCCCGGTGACCTCGAGCTCGCCCTTGACGTTGTCCCACAGCTCGCCGCCGCTCTCCCCCGTGTCAGCGAACAGGTACTTGACGACGGCCGTCGCCGGAGTCGCCTTCTTCATGAACCGCTTGACGAACACCGGGCTGCGGCGCACCCAAAAACCTTGCATCAGTGCTCCTCCTTCTGCCGGCACCCACTACGACGGGTGGAGCTGATGGGACTCGAACCCACGACTTCCTCCATGCCATGGAGGCGCTCTACCAGACTGAGCTACAGCCCCGGAGCCCGTCAGGGTACCAAGGAGGGGCGTCCCGACCCGCTGGAGTCAGCCGGAATCGCGACGGATGGCCGGTACGCTTGAACGCCATGAGCGAGCGTGGCGGCGACGTCCCCAAGTTCCGCTACACGGCCGCGCTCGCCAACGAGATCGAGACCAAGTGGCAGGACCGGTGGGAGGCCGAGCGCACCTTCTGGGCCCCGAACCCGACCGGCCCGCTCTCGGAGGGGTTCGACAAGGTCGCCGGCCGCCGCAAGCTCTTCGTTCTCGACATGTTCCCGTACCCGAGCGGCGTCGGGCTGCACGTCGGCCACCCCCTCGGCTACATCGGCACCGACGTGTACGCCCGGTTCAAGCGCATGGCCGACCGCAACGTGCTCCACGCCATGGGCTACGACGCCTTCGGACTGCCGGCGGAGCAGTACGCGGTGCAGACCGGCCAGCACCCCCGCGTCACGACCGAGCAGAACATCACCACGATGAAGCAACAGCTGCGGGCGCTGGGCCTCGGGCACGACCCCCGGCGGGCGATCGCCACCACTGACGCCCCGTATTACCGCTGGACGCAGTGGATCTTCCTGCAGATCTTCAACTCCTGGTACGACAACGACCAGGACCGGGCCCGTCCGATCACCGACCTGGTGGCCGAGTTCGAGGCCGGAACCCGCACGCCTTCCGAGGGGCGCGCCTGGGCCGAACTCGAGGAGCTCGAGCGGCGCACCCTGATCGACTCGTACCGCCTCGCCTACCTCGAGGAGGCGCCGGTGAACTGGTGCCCGGCATTGGGCACCGTGCTCGCCAACGAGGAGGTGACGCCGGAGGGTCGGAGTGAGCGCGGCAACTATCCCGTCTACAAGCGCCCGCTGCGCCAGTGGATGCTGCGGATCACCGCCTACGCCGAGCGGCTCCTCGACGACCTCGACGTCCTCGACTGGCCCGAGCCGATCAAGATCCAGCAGCGCAACTGGATCGGGCGCAGCACCGGCGCCGACATCGTCTTCCCGGTCGAGGGCCACTCGGGCGTCGGGATCCGGGTCTTCACCACCCGCCCCGACACGGTCTTCGGAGCGACGTACATGGTGCTCGCGCCCGAGCTCGACCTCGTCGACGAGATCGTGGCCAACGAGTGGCCGTCCGGCACGCCGGCGGAGTGGCGGGGCACGTTCGGGGCCGACGTGTCACCCGCCGAGGCGGTTGCCGCCTACCGCAACTACGTCGCGACCAAGACCGACGTCGAGCGCCAGGCGGAGGGCAAGGAGAAGACTGGCGTCTTCATCGGCGCGTTCGCCACCAACGCCGCCAACGGCGAGTCGATCCCCATTTTCATCGCCGACTACGCGCTGGCGACGTACGGCACCGGCGCCATCATGGCGGTGCCGGGCCAGGACCAGCGCGACTGGGACTTCGCGGAGGAGTTCAAGCTCCCGATCGTGCGCACGGTCGAGCCGCCGCCCGACTTCGACGGCGAGGCCTACCTGGGCGACGGCCCCGCGATCAACAGCGGATTCCTCGACGGGCTCCACGTCGACGAGGCCAAGGAGCGGATCATCGCCTGGCTCGAGGAGACCGGCAACGGGCGCGGCACCGTTACCTACAAGCTGCGCGACTGGCTGTTCAGCCGCCAGCGCTACTGGGGCGAGCCCTTCCCGATCGTCTACGACGACGCCGGGCTGCCGGTCGCGCTCCCCGAGTCGATGCTGCCGGTGACGCTGCCCGAGATCGCCGACTTCGAGCCCCGGATCGTCGCCGACGACGAGGAGACGTTGCCCGAGCCGCCGCTGGCGCGCGCCGACGACTGGGTGACGGTCGAGCTCGACCTCGGCGACGGGCCCAAGACCTACCTGCGCGAGCTCAACACGATGCCGAACTGGGCCGGCTCGTGCTGGTACTACCTGCGATACCTCGACCCCACCAACGAGAACGAGCTGGTGAGCCCGGAGATCGAGCGCTATTGGATGCAGGGCGTCCGCGCCGACGGCATGCCCGCGGCGGGAGGCGTCGACCTGTACGTAGGTGGGGTCGAGCACGCGGTCCTGCACCTCCTGTACGCGCGCTTCTGGCACAAGATCCTCTACGACCTGGGCCGCGTCTCGACGCCGGAGCCGTTCCAACGGCTGGTCAACCAGGGCTACATTCAGGCGGCGGCCTACACGGACGAACGCGGCTTCTACGTCGAGGCGTCGCAGGTCGAGCAGCGCAGCGATGAGTTCTTCTTCGAGGGAAAACCGGTCACCCGCGAGTTCGGGAAGATCGGCAAGAGCCTGAAGAACATGATCACGCCCGACGACATATTCGAGAACTTCGGATCCGACACGCTCCGGCTCTACGAGATGTTCATGGGCCCGCTCGACGCCAGCCGTCCCTGGAGCACCAACGACATCGTCGGCGTGCACCGGTTCCTGCAGCGATTGTGGCGCAACGTCGTGGATGAGGACACCGGTGACACGCGCGTGAGCGACGAGCCCGCCGACGAGGAGACCCGTCGGCGGCTGCACCGGACGATCGCGGCGGTGCGCGCCGACATGGACGACCTCTCGTTCAACACCGCCATCGCCCGGCTGTTCGAGCTCAACAACCGGCTCACCGAGGTGGTTGCCGACACCGGCACGGCGCCGCGGGAAGTAGTGGAGCCGATGGCGCTGATGGTCGCCCCGCTCGCACCCCATATCGCGGAGGAGCTGTGGGAGCGGCTGGGACAGTCGGCGTCGCTGGCGTTCGAGCCGTTCCCCGAAGCCGACCCTGTGCTCCTGGTGGAGGAGGAGGTCGAGATCGCGGTCCAGGTGAACGGCAAGGTGCGGGCCCGGATCAAGGTGCCCGCAAGCGCGACCGAGGCGGACGTCGAGACGGCGGCACGGGCCGACGAGCAGGTGTCGGCGCAGCTGGACGGGAAGACGGTGGCGAAGGTCGTGGTCGTGCCCGGCCGCCTGGTCAACTTCGTCACCGGCTGACGGTCTCGATGCGTTCGCTCACTGCGGACGAGCTGGCGCGTTATCCCCATGTTCCGGAGGTAGATCGCGGACGTGCCCGGGTCGTTGCCGTTCCCCGTCTGACCCCCGGCATCGCCGGCATGACCCTGGGGCGCTGGATCCTCCTGCGACGCGGGCACGAGCACGATGGTGACCTCCTCGGCCACGAGCTCGTACACGTCCGCCAGTGGCGAGAGCTCGGGCCGATTCGGTTCCTCCGGCGGTACCTCGGTGCCTACGTCCGGGGAAGGGTGCGGGGCTTGCGTCATCAGGACGCCTACGCCGCCATTCCCCTCGAACAGGAGGCACGTGCCCTGAGCGGGTACTAGCGCAACCCCTTTCATCCCGGCCGCGGCGCTGGTACCGTCACCCGCGTTCCCCCCGGCACTTCCTCCGGTCCTTCTGCGCGCATTCCGGAGGTTGCCATGCCCGACACCGTCGCCCCGCCCGCCGCGCCCGGCCGCGGCCCCGCGGAGGCCCCCGACCCCGAGTTCTGGGGGCCGCCCGGCCCCACCCGCCGGGAACGCCGCGACCTGGCTCGACCCTCGATCCCCGCCGGAGCCCTCGACCGCCTGCTCGACCGGACGCGGGAATGGCGCAGCGACGCCCGCGCCGGCGTCGCCGCGCTCGTGGTGCTCGCGCTCGTGGCCGGGATCGCCTGGTACCGCATCGGCCTCGGTTCGGGCGGCGGAGCCGGCGCGTCGCCGGATGCGCCCGCCCCGGCCGCGGTATCGACCACGTCGGCGAGCGGCACATCAGCGGGCGGCGACCTCACGGTGCACGTCGCCGGGGCAGTCGTGCAGCCCGGCGTCATGGAGCTCCCCGACGGCGCTCGGGTGATCGACGCGGTCGAGGCCGCCGGCGGCGGTCTTCCCGAAGCCGACCTCGACCGCATGAACCTGGCGGCCAAGCTCGTCGACGGGCAGCGCGTCCTCGTACAGAGAGTTGGCGATCCCGCCGCGCCCGCCGATCCGTCGGGCGCAGGGATACCCGGAGCCGAGGGCGCTCCACCCAGCAGCGAGCCGGTCAACGTGAACACCGCGACCCAGGAGCAGCTGGAGACGCTGCCGGGCATCGGCCCCACCCTGGCGCAGGCGATCATCGCCGAGCGCGACCGGCGCGGTGGGTTTCGGTCCGTGAACGAGCTGCGCGATGTGCGCGGCATCGGTGACAAGCGCTTCGCCGACATCGAGGGGCTGGTGACCGTCTGACGGCTGCGCCCGCGGGAGGGCCGCTCGCGCTGCTCGCCGCGCTCGTCGCCGGCATCTGCGCCGGCGACCGTTTCGGCGCGGGCGGAGCG
>JACDBD010000149.1 GCA_013695115.1 Actinomycetota bacterium
CTACACGTCGATGAAGTGATAAATAAAAATGTCCAAGACGCCTCCCCCGACCTGGGGGTCGGGATACTCGAGCGCGACGACGACTCGGGCCACATTGGCGGCGAGGAGCGCGTCGGCGCACGGCGGCGTGCGCCCGTGATGCGAGCACGGCTCGAGCGTGACGACCGCGGTCGCGCCCTGCGCCCGGTCGCCGGCGGCGGCGAGCGCAGCCGTCTCTGCGTGGGGTGCTCCGGGTCGCTCGTGGAAACCCTCGCCCACGACGACGCTGTCGCGGAGCAGCACGCAGCCGACCCAAGGGTTGGGCGGCGCGGTCCGACGCCCCCGCTCTCCCACCTCGAGCGCCCGGGCCATGGCCCGCTCGTCCTGCACCGTCACCTCCGCGCCCCGGGGCATGCGGGGACGGCGCCGCGAGCGCGTCCGAGGACGCGCCGGCCGTGCGCCCTCTCCCATCCGGACTGTGACCGTCGGCCCCGGCCTTCCCGCTGCTGCGGGTTACCGGGTCAACCACACGGATGGCGACCGTGGGCTCGCGGGCTCCCGCGTCTCCTGTGAGACGCGACTACCGCCGGTTGGGGCTTTCACCCGTATCCCGAGGGCTGTCTTCTTGACTGTTTGGGTCAAGAGTATAGGACGAGCCTCACCGAGGCCGAGTGAGGCGGAGGCTTCGTGGGGCCGAGGCCTAGTGAGGATGTTCGCCGGCGAGGAGCTCGAGTGCGTGAGGAACTGCGGGCAGGATGACGTCGAGGCATTCGAGCGCGCCGCTGGCCGAGCCGGGCAGGTTGCACACGAGCGCGGCGCCGATGGTCCCGCAGACGCCTCGTTGCAGCATCCCGTAGGGCCGACCGGGCTCGTTGCTCACCGTCCTCATCGCCTCGGCCAGACCGGGCGCCTCCCGCTCGACCACCGTGCGGGTCGCCTCGGGGGTGAGGTCGCGGGGCCCGAACCCGGTGCCGCCCGTTGTCACGACCAGGCCGGCGAACCCGGTGGTGACCTCGCGCAACGTCGTGGCCACCGCCTCGACGCCGTCGGCGGTCACCCGTTGCTCGTCGACGTCGTAACCGGTGCTGCGTAGGCGCTCGACCAGGGTGCTGCCGGAGCGGTCGTCGCGGTCGCCGGCTGCGACACCGTCGGAGACCGTCAGCACGCGCGCCCGTCGGCCCAACTTCGGCAGATTCGCACCCGGGGCGGCCCCATCGAGGACCCGCCTGACCCGGGTGAGTAGGTTGGCGGGGTCGAACGGCTTCACCACGTAGTCGTCGGCGCCGGCGATCAGCCTGACGGCCTCGCGGGTCGCGCCCTCGGCGGTCAGGAAGATCACCGGGCAGTCGCTGGTGCGGGCATCGGCCTTGAGGCCGCGGCCCACGTCGAACCCGTCGGGCCCGGGCATGACGACGTCGAGGAGGATCAGGTCGGGCCGCACCCGCCGGGCGTGTTCCAACGCCTCGTCCCCGTTCCGGGCGAGGAAGACCTCGTACCCCTCGAGCTCGAGGTTGATCTTGATCGCCTCGAGGTCGTCGTCGTCGTCGGCGGCGATCAGGATCCGTTCGGCCACGCCGCCTCCTTGATCGTGCGCGCCGCGACCGCGGGGTCGTCGGCGTGGAACACCGCGCTCCCGGAGACGAGGATGTCGGCACCGGCGTCGGCCGCCTGCGATGCAGTCTCGAGGTTGATCCCGCCGTCGATCTCCAGCTCCATCGGAAGGTTGCGCTCATCGACGATCCGCCGAGCGGTCGTGAGCTTGTCGAGCACGCTGGGGATGAACGGCTGGCCCCCGAACCCGGGGTGGACGCTCATGACCAGCAGGAGGTCGATCTCCTCCAGGTACGGGAGCACGGAGTCCAGCGGGGTCTCGGGGTTGAGGGTGAGGCCCACGCGCAGGCCAAGGGAACGCATCATCGCGAACCGTGGTCGGGGGTCGCCGAGCTCGATGTGGACCGTGCACCCGTCGGCGCCGGCGTCGGCGAAGTCGGCCAGCAGGTCCTCGGGGTTGTCGACCATGAGGTGACAGTCGAGGAAGAGGTCGGTCCGCTGGCGCAGCGACTTGACCACTGGCGGACCAATGGTGAGGTTGGGGACGAAGTGCCCGTCCATCACGTCGACGTGCAACAGATCCGCCTGGTCGCTCACGCGGTCGACCTCGTCGGCGAGCTGCGAGAAGTCGGCCGACAGGATCGAGGGCGCGAGCTTGCGTGCGGTCATCGTGCTCACTCTACCGGCCGCCGGTCGCGGGATCGCGGCGAAGCCGGAGCACGAACATGCCGTCGGTCCCGGCGTCGTGGGGAAGGAGCAGTGCGCCTCTCCCCCACCCTCGCCACGGCGGTCCGGGCGGCGCGAGCGCGACGAGCTCGGGGAGCTCGGCCGTGGCCCATTCGTCGACCGCAGTCGTCTCCTCGCGGGTGAGCGTGCACACCGAATAGACGAGCGTCCCCCCGGGTCGCAACACCCGCGCCGCTTCGCGCACGAGCGCACGCTGGCGCGCCGCGAGCGCAGCCACCTGGTCGGGATCGACGCGCCAGCGCGCCTCCGGACGACGGCGCAACACTCCGAGCCCGGTACAGGGCGCGTCGACCAGAACGCGGTCGAAGGCACCCGCTCGCACGGGCAGCGCCCGACCGTCGGCGGCCACGAGATCAACGGCGAGCCCGAGGCGGGAAGCCGCGCGACCCACGAGCGCGAGGCGACCGGCGTGCACATCGGCGGCGACAACCCGGCCGGTGTCGCCGACGCGCTCCGCGATCGCAGTGGCCTTCCCGCCCGGAGCCGCACAACTGTCGAGGACGAAGTCACCCGGCTCGGGGGCGAAGACGGCGACGACCGCCTGGCTGGCCTCGTCCTGAGGTGTGGCCCGGCCCTCCGCCACTACCGCCACCCGCACCGGATCGCCCAGGCCGCGCGTGACCACCGCGCCGCTGCCCAGCCTGCCGGGAGCG
>JACDBD010000152.1 GCA_013695115.1 Actinomycetota bacterium
GCAATCGTGGCCACCGGAACGCTGGCCGGTGTCTGGTCGCTGCGCACGCAGTGGATGGCTACACGGCGACTGACGCAACGCGTGCACGCGCACCGGCTGCCGCCGACGCCGGATCTCGCGCTCGCCGCCGAGCGGACCGGAGTATCGGCCCGGGTCCACCTCATCGACGCGCCCGAGCCCTTCTCGTTCACCTTCGGCCTTCTCCACGCGCGCATCGCCGTCAGCCGCGGCTTCCTCGAGTCGGTATCGGCACCCGAGCTCGACGCGGTGCTGGAGCACGAGCGGTACCACCTCCGGCATCGCGACCCGCTCAAGGTCCTGGTGACCAGGTCCCTGGCGCCGGCGCTGTTCTTCCTTCCCGCATTGCGCGACCTGCGGACACGCTATGTGGCTGCCAAGGAGCTGGCCGCCGATCGACGGGCGATCCGGTGCCACGGCCGGCGTCCCCTCGCCGGTGCCCTCTACAAGGTGCTCGACGGGCCGGCTTGGACGGAGCTCGCGCCGGCGGCGGCGATCGGCGGCACCGACGCGCTCGACGCGCGGGTCACGCAGATCGAGACCGGACACGAGCCCGCCCCGCCCCCGGTGTCCGCTCGTGCGATCGCCCTGAGCGTGGGCGGAGCCGCCGCGTTGCTCTCGTCGTTCCTGGTGGCGCTGTACGCCTTCGGCGGGCCGGCCGCGCTCGCCCGACTCTGCAACGGGAGCGCCTGAGGGCTTGACGACCCGATCGTTGGCTACTACCGTAGCGTAGTAGATGAGCGCGCGCGGGCGAACTGCCGACCAGCCGGCACCGGTGCGACACCCGATCTTCGCCCGCGGCTACGCCCGCATCGCCGCCGCACGCAAGAGCACGTGATCGGAACCGCACGACGTCCATCATGAGGAGGAACCATGACCACTCTCAGGCTGCTCGGCTCGGCCGGCTGTGCGTTGATGATGCCCGCCGGACTGGCGTACCTCGCGGTCGTCGGCTCCCGGATGACCCGAAGGGTGGAGACAGGTGACCGCACTCCATGAACGGCCGGCGATCGCTCGGAGTGGCGGCGGGATTGGGCGTCCTCGGAGCCGGCGTGATCCGGCTCGTCCGGGTGCTGCCGCTGGCGCAGGACGAGCCGCTCGAGGAGGGCGGCGGCACGAAGAAGGGCGAGAAGAAGGACTTCAAGAAGAAGGGCAGCGGCCCGCGCACCCGGCGGAAGAAGGAGAAGAAGGGCAAGTAGCCGCGGTCGCGTCCCGCCGGCTCCGGTGGCTGGCGGGGTTGTCGGTCGCGGGCGTGGCGGCCGGCCTGACCTGGTACCTGCTCGCGAGACGGCGGGCACGACGCGATCCGGGCGGAGCACCGCTGGTCGCTCGAGTCCTGCTGAGCGCCATCGACCTCCGGCGCCGACCGTCGCGGGACAGCCACGTGGGCGTCACCGAAGCCCGCCGGGCGCTCGCGGCCTGGCGCCGACCACGTCCTCCTCGGGCGCTGCCGTTCGTGACCGTCAAGCGCACGAATCCCCGACTCGGCACGTTCGGGCACTGGTGGGTCGAGGTCTACGGCGTCGAGAGCTACGGCTGATGGCCGAGCCGCTGTCCCCTCCGGCTCCGCCACTTCGTGTTCGGCGGGAGGGGCGCGCTGAACGGGACAAGCGGCGCATGCTCGGGAGGAAGCGCCTCACGCGATCCCCACCACCTCGAGTCGGCGGAGCACGAGTTCCATCCCCTGCTCACCGTGCGCAAGAGCGACCGTCGGGTGCGGGCGGAGATCCGATCGTTCGCGTCGGCATACGACGCCGGCTGGCACTGGTCTACGAAGCGGGCGACCGACGACTGCCGAACGTTCCAGGTCCGGCTGCTGCACGCGGTCGGGCTGGCGGAGCCATCCGAGCACGAGGCGACGCGGGGGCGCGGTTGCCCGTTCCTCGGGCTCTTCGGCAACCGAACCCGTCAGCTGGCGTGAGATCGCGCCCCCGATGAGCGCTGCAGCACCGACCCGACTCTCTCTCGTTGTGGTCTGGGTCGGCGCGGCGGTGGTCCTCGGTTCGCTTCTGTTCGTCGCGCAATCCGCCGAAGGCGCCCTCGACGACCCCGATCAGGCCCATCAGCGACCCGGCTTCCTCGACGAGGGGGACCTCCCGGCTGCTGCTCCGGACCTTCCCGGCGACGCGTTGGAGGGCGGTCGGCCGGCCGTCGTCTTCTTCGAACGGCCCCGCCGCCTCGAGACACTGTGCGACGCGCTCGCCGACGATGACCTCGACCGTCGAGCCGAGCTCGTGGTGATTGTCTCCGGCGAAGACGGCGAATGTGCCGGCGCGCGGTTGGTGGACGATCCGAACGACGAGCTCGCGGCGACGTTCGGCCTGCGGGAACCGAGCGACGGCGGGCCGCCGGTGGGCTACGCCGTCGTGGACTCCGACGGTCGGGTGCGTTATCGCACGCTCGACCCGCACGCCGCCGACGACCTCGAAGAGGTCACGACGATCGTGACGGCCGTCCCGTGAGCACGCCGGGTATCAGGGAAACCCGGGAGTCACTGCGGCTGTGTGCGTGGTGTCTCGTGGCAATCGGCGCCGAAATCGGCTTCTACCTCTCCTATCGCGGTCACGACGCCCGCTACCACTGGTTCACCCACTTGTTCGTCGGCGGTTCCGTCGCGCTCCTGGTGATGGCGGGTGTGACACTCCGCACGCGCCGCCCCGTCCCGTTGCCCTTGCTGTGGATCCTTCTCGCCCACGCCTTTGCCATGATCCCGGAC
>JACDBD010000164.1 GCA_013695115.1 Actinomycetota bacterium
CGGCGACCCCCTCGACCGCCACCGCAACGACGCCCTCGCCGAGGTGGCCACGAGCGCGGGCGTCGACGTGGTCGCCACCAACAACGTGCACTACGCCACCCCGCGCCAGCGCCCGCTCGCCACCGCCCTCGCGGCGGTGCGATCACGCCGCTCGCTCGACGAGATCGACGGCTGGCTGCCGGCGGCGCCGTTCGCGCACCTGCGCGCCCCCTACGAGCAGCGCCGCCGCTTCGCCCGTTACCCCGGCGCGGTCGAACGCACGGTCGAAGTTGCAAGCGCGTGCGCGTTCGACCTGCGGATCGCCGCCCCCAACCTGCCCGACCTCGATGTGCCCGACGGTCACACCGACATGAGCTGGCTGCGCGAGCTCACCCGCCGGGGCGCGGCGTTGCGGTACCCGTGTACCCACCCGCAGCACGAGCAGGCGCTGCGCCAGATTGCCTACGAACTCGACGTCATCGAGGAGCTGAACTTCCCCGGCTACTTCCTGCTGCTGGTCGACATCGTCGAGTTCTGCCACCAGCACGACATCTACTGCCAGGGGCGGGGGAGCTCGGCCAACAGCGCGGTCTGCTATGCGCTGGGTATCACCAAGGCCGACGCGGTCGCGCTCGACCTGCTGTTCGAGCGATTCCTCTCACCCGAGCGCGACGGCCCCCCCGACATCGACATCGACATCGAGCACCAGCGCCGCGAGGAGGTCATCCAGTACGTCTACGACAAGTACGGGCGCGAGTGCGCAGCCCAGGTCGCCAACGTCATCACCTACCGGCCCCGCTCCGCGCTCCGAGAGATGGCCAAGGTCGCCGGGCTCTCACCGGGGCATGCCGACGCGCTCACCAAGTGGATCGACCGGTGGCGTTCCAGCGACGGCGCGTTCACCGACCTGAAGAACGACGGCCCGCCCGTCCCCGCGTTGGTGCTCGACCTCGCCAACCAGGTGCTCGACTTTCCCCGCCACCTCGGCATCCACTCGGGCGGCATGGTCATGGCCGACCGCCCGCTGGTCGAGTACTGCCCGGTCGAGTGGGCCCGCATGGACGGCCGCTCGGTGCTCCAGTGGGACAAGGATGACTGCGCCGCCGCCGGGTTGGTGAAGTTCGACCTGCTCGGCCTGGGCATGCTCACGATGCTGCACCTGGCCGTCGACCTGATCCGCGAGCACGAGGGCATCGAGGTCGACCTCGCCACCATCCCCCAGGAGCCCGAGGTCTACGCGCTGCTCGGCGCCGCCGACACCGTGGGCGTGTTCCAGGTGGAGAGCCGGGCCCAGATGGCCACGCTGCCCCGGCTGCGGCCTGAGTGCTTCTACGACCTGGTGGTCGAGGTCGCGCTCATCCGCCCCGGTCCCATCCAGGGCAACTCCGTCCACCCTTACCTGCGGCGCCGCAACGGCGAGGAGCCGGTCACGTACCCGCACCCGCTGCTCGAGGACTGCCTGCGCAAGACCTTAGGGGTGCCGTTGTTCCAGGAGCAGCTCATGCAGATGGCGATCGACGTCGCCGGCTTCACCCCGGGGGAGTCCGACCAGTTGCGCCAGGCCATGGGCTCGAAGCGCTCCCATACCCGCATGGCCGCGCTCAAGGAGCGGCTCATGGCGGGGATGGCCGAGCGGGGGATTACCGGCGCGGTCGCCGAGGACATCGCCCACAAGCTCGAGGGGTTCGCGTCGTTCGGCTTTCCCGAGAGCCACTCGGTGAGCTTCGCCTACCTCGTGTACGCGAGCTCGTGGGTGAAGCTCCACTACCCGACCGAGTTCGTCTGCGCGCTGCTCAACGCCCAGCCGATGGGCTTCTACTCGCCCCACACGCTCGTACGCGACGGCGTGCGCCACGGCGTCGAGGTGCTCGGCCCCGACGTCGCCGCGTCGCGCAAAGACTGCACCCTCGAGCCCCGCACCGAGGCCGCCGGTCCGGTCGGGTACCCTCGCCCGGGCTGGCACGCCGACCCGTCGATCCACGCGGTGCGCGTCGGCCTGCGTTACGTCCGCGGCCTCAGTGACGCGCTGCTCGACCGCATCGACGAGGAGCGCGCCCGCCGACCGTTCGCCCACCCGGAGGACTTCACCCGCCGCACCGGCGCGACCACCGACGCGCTCGAGGCGCTGGCGACCGCGGGGGCATTCGGCTGCTTCGGCGAGACCCGTCGCTCGGCGCTGTGGTCGGCGGGCGCATTGCGCGACGCCCGCCCCGACAAGCTGCCCGGCCTCGTCACCGGCGCGGAGGCGCCGCCGCTGCCGGGGATGACCGACGTGGAGGAGACCGCCGCCGACCTGTGGGCCCTCGGCCTCTCACCCGGCCGGCACCCCACCGAGTTCGTGCGCGAGCGGCTGCGGAGCGAGGGCGTGGTCGCGGCCCACGACCTGGAGGAGCTCCCGCACCGCAGCGTGGTCGAGGTGGCGGGAATCGTCACCCACCGCCAGCAGCCGTCGACCGCCAAGGGCGTGATCTTCCTCAACCTCGAGGACGAGACCGGCATGCTCAACGTGATCTGCACGCCCGACATTTGGCGTCGTTTCCGCAAGGTCGCCCGGGTGTCGCCGGCGTTGCGCATCCGCGGCGTGCTCGAGCGCTACCAGGGGGTGACGAACCTGCTGGCCCAGCGCATCACTGCGCTGCCGCTCACCGTGGCCGACCTCCTCCACTCCCGGGATTTTCACTAGCTCTGCGGCGGGCTCCGCCCCCCGCAACCCCCCCGGAGTAGGTGCCGCCGCCAGTCCCGGGGACCGCCGTCAGAGCCCGAGGGCCAGCGCCACCGCCACCAGGACGAGGATCGTGACGTTGTAGGCGAGGTGGGCGCGGGTCGACTCCAACAGCGCGCCCGACTGGCTCCGGGTGGCCCGCCACCCCCGGAGATAGCACCACGTGAGGTAGAGCCCGCCGATCGACAGGGCCAGCGCCGCGCCGATGGGGATGCCGATGACGGCGTGGGCGAGCCCGAACACGACCGACCGGCGGATGTTGCTCACGGCCCCGCGGTGCTCGGCGCCGCGGCGAAAGACCCACTCCTCGCGGGCGACGAGGAGGGGGAGCGCGACGACGAGCAATCCGAGGAAGAAGGCCGGGATCAGCACGTCGAGGATCCCGAGGTCCTGATCGGTGAGTCCGATGGCCGGGTTGCCCACGCCACCGAGCGCCTGCCACCACCCGAACGAGAGCACCGGGAGCTGGATCAGCGCGAGCGCGGTGGCGATGATCGCGGCCAGGACGGGCAGCGCGAGCAGGAAGTGATGGGGTCGCAGCCCCTGGGCCACCACGAGCGACTTCCGTCGGGCCTCGACCGAGGAACGCGCCGCCTCGACCAGTCGAACGCCGACGACGGCGAGCACGACCAGCGCGATCACGTCGAGCGCCGTCACCCGGAGAGTGTGGCCGATCAACCGCTGCGGCCGCGGCCCGCCCGTTAGCCTGGGGGGCGCATCATGAAAGTCAGAGTCATGACGATGAACGAGCCTCCGAGTCCCCAATGGTGTGGCGCCCGCGTCTCCTGCGGCGGTTCGCCGCCCTCATCCGCTCCGACCCGGCCGGGGTCGGTGCGGGCTATGTCGCGCTCGTGGTCGGCACGGCCACCGGTCTCGTCGCCGGGCTGATCCTCGGCTCGATTACCGGCACGCTCGAGAAGTTCCCGGGGCTCCTGGTGATGGTGCCCGCGTTGGTGGGGATGCGCGGGAATGTGTACGGGGCGCTCGGGAGCCGCCTCGGCACTGCGATCCACACCGGTACGTTCCGGCTGTCGCGCCGGCTCGACACGGTGGTCGGTCAGAACCTCGTCGCCTCGGCCGCGCTGTCGGTCTCGGCTTCGCTCTTCCTCGCTTTGGTGGCCAAGAGCGTCGCGGTCGCGTTCGGGCTCCCCAACACCATCTCGATCGCCGACTTCGTGGTCATCGCGGTGATCGGAGGCCTGGTGCCGTCGGTCGTCGTAGGCCTGATCGCGGTGGGGGTGGCGGCGGCCAGCGTCCGGCGCGCCTGGGACCTCGACAACGTGTCGGCGACGCTGGTCACCGCGGCCGGCGACGCCGTCACCCTGCCCATGCTGTTCCTGGCGACCTATCTCGCCGGCATCCGGGTGGTCACGCCCGTCCTCGCGGCCGTGTGCGCAGTGGCCGGGCTGGTCGTGCTCGTGCTCGCGCTCCGGTCGCGCCGCGACGTGCTCCGGCGGATCGTGCAGGAGTCGATCCCGGTGCTGCTCCTCGCCGGCATCGTGGACGCCACCGCCGGGCTGCTGTTCGAGAAGCGTCTGAGCTCGTTCTTCGTGTTCCCGGTGCTGCTGGTGCTCGTCCCGCCGTTCCTGTCGCTGTCGGGCTCACTCGGTTCGGTGTTGTCGGCGCGGGTGGCGACGAAGTTGCACCTCGGCCTGGTGGATCCCTCGCGCTTCTCGCTCCGTCCCGTCGGTGAGGACGTGCTGCTGGTCAGCGCCTACGCCGTGCCCATGTTCGCGTTGCTCGGCCTGGGTGCCGTCGGCGTCGGGCGCCTAGCCGGCCTCGCCGCACCCGGCACGCTCGACCTCATGGGGGTCGTTGCCATCGCCGGCGGCATAGCCTTCGCCCTCACCGTGGTGCTCGCCTACGTGAGCGCGGTTGCCGCCTTCCGCCTCGGGCTCGACCCCGATACCCACTCGATCCCGATCGTGACCGCAACCCTCGATCTGGTCGGAGCGTTCGCGCTTATCCTGGCCGTCGTGGCCCTCGGCCTCAGCTGACATGTCCGACTCGACTCCCCGGAACCTCAAAGCCATGTTGTCGGAGGCGAAAGACGCCTCCGAGCTCATGGTCGACCTCGGCTACGCCGCCCTCTTCTTCGCCGACGCCGACATGGCCGAGGAGGTGCAGGACCTCGAGGAACGGCTGAACGGGCTCGTCCACGAGATGCGCGAGGTGTGCGTCCTCGCCGCGCGATCGCCCCACGACGCCGAGCAGATGTCGAGCGTCCTCCACGTCGTTGCCGCGATCGAACGCATGGGGAACGCGGCAGTAGGTGTGTCGCGCATCGTGACCCACCGGCTCGGCATCCCGGCGGCGCTCGTCGCCGACCTCGCCCAGGCCGAGGAAGTGTCACACCGGGTGCGGGTCCGCGAGGACTCCACGCTGGCACACCGCTCGCTCGGCGACGTCGAGCTGCCGGTGAACCTCGGGATGCGGGTCGTCGCGATCCGACGGGGCAAGGAATGGATCATCGATCCCGACGGCGACGACACCCTCCTCCCCGATGACGTGCTCATCGTCCGGGGGCCGGCCGCCGGCATCGGCGAGTTGCGGCTCCTCGCCGGCGCGCCGGAATGGCGGCCGCCCACCGTCGAGGAGGACCCGGCGATCACCGACCTCGACCGCGCCGTCGACACCCTGGTCGAGATGAAGAACCTCTCCGAGGTCGCGGTGGGCCTGGCGTACTCGGCGCTGCTGTTCAACGACCAGAGCCTCGCCGCCGAGGTGAACCACCTCGAGGACCGCCTCGACGAGATGCGGGAACGGCTCGAGGTCTGGGTACTCCGAGGTGCGGCCGAGCAGCTCGATCCGTCGCCGCTGCGCGGGCTCCTGCACCTGGGCGCGGCCGCCGAGGAGATCGGTGATGCCGCCCAGCAGATGGTGTGGCTCATCGAACGCGGTGAAGAGGTTCACCCGGTCCTGGCCATAGCGCTCGGTGACACCGACGAGGTGATCGCGCGCGTTCCCGTCGCCGCAGGCTCGGCGCTCGACGGCCGCACCCTCCGGCGTACGGATCTCGAGCTCGAGACCGGCTACTACCTGCTCGCCATCCGGCGCGCCGGCCGCTACATCTACCGACCGCGCGGCACGGTGCAGCTCCAGGCCGGTGACGAGCTCATCGCCATTGGACCGGACGAGGGCCATGCGCATCTCGCCGAGCTGGGTGGCTTCCGACTGCTCGAGGACGACGACACCGGCGAGATCGAGCTCGTGCCGTCCGCAGGGCGCGCTTCCGGCGAGTAGCCGCGAGTACGGTCACGCCGTGCCCGTCTCTCCGCTGACCGGCGCGTCGACCGTGCCCTCGACCGCGCACGAGACGCCCGACACCGGTCTCACTGCGGCGGAAGTAGACGAGCGCATCGCGCGCGGCGATGTCAACGAGACCGGCGAGCGGACCAGCCGCACGTTCGCCGAGATCGTCAAGGCCAACGTCTTCACCCGTTTCAACGCCATCCTCGGCTCGATGCTGGTCGTGATCCTGATCGTCGGTCCGCTGAACGACGCGCTATTCGGCATCGTGCTCGTGACGAACACGCTGATCGGGATCGTGCAGGAGGTCCGGGCGAAGCGGACGCTCGACCGGCTGGCGGTGCTGAGTGCGCCGCGGGCTCGCGCGCTGCGAGACGGTCAGATCGACGAGCTAGCGGTGGAGGACGTCGTGCTCGACGACCTGCTCGAGCTCCGCACCGGCGACCAACTGCCCGCCGACGGGCTCGCACGAGACGTGAACGGCCTCGAAATCGACGAGTCGCTGCTGACGGGGGAGTCCGAGCCCGTCGACAAGCAATCCGGGGACGAGGTCTTGTCGGGGAGCTTCGTGGTCGCGGGGTCGGGGCGGTTCCAGACCACCCGCGTCGGCCCCGATGCCTACGCCCGCAAGCTCGCCGCCGAGGCCCGGCGGTTCACGCTCGCGCACTCGGAGTTGGTCGACGGCATCAACCGGATCCTGCGCTACGTCACCTGGGCGATCTTCCCCACCGCCGCCCTGCTGCTCTGGAGCCAGCTGCGCGTCACCGACGAGAGCTGGCGGGAGGCGATGACCGGAACGGTCGCGGGGGTCGTCGGCATGGTGCCCGAGGGCCTGGTGCTGCTCACGAGCATCGCGTTCGCGGTCGCGGCGGTCACGCTGGCGCGCCGCAAGGTGCTCGTGCAGGAGCTCCCGGCGGTCGAGGGGCTGGCGCGGGTCGATGTGGTGTGCCTCGACAAGACCGGCACGCTCACCGAAGGCGCGGTCGTCTTCGACCGCTTCGACCTGCTCGGTGACGCGACCGCCGACGAGGTCGAGGCTGCGCTTGGCGCGCTCGCCAGCGAGGAGAACGCCAACGCCACGCTGGCCGCCATCGCCTACACCTTCCCGCCACCGGACGACTGGGAGCGGGTGGCGACCGTCCCGTTCTCGTCGGCGCGTAAGTGGAGCGGCGCCGACTTCGGGGAGCGCGGCGCCTGGGTCATCGGCGCGCCCGAGGTGGTCCTCCAGGGCGTCCGCTCCCCCGGGCGGGTGCGGGCCCAGGCCGACGAGATCGCCGCCGGCGGGGTGCGGGTGTTGCTCCTCGCCCGCGCCCCCGAACTCGACGGGGTGGAGCTCCCGAAGCAGCTCGAGCCGGCCGCCTTGGTTGTGCTCGAGGAGAAGGTGCGGCCCGACGCCGCCGACACGCTGCGGTACTTCGCCGAGCAGGGCGTCGAGCTCAAGGTGATCTCGGGCGACAACCCCCGCACGGTTGCGGCCGTCGCCCAGCGGGTCGGCCTCCCCAATGCCGGCGATCCGGTCGACGCCCGTGAGCTCCCGGAAGACGAGGCGGAGCTGGCCGAGATCCTCGAAGAGCGCACCGTCTTCGGACGCGTGTCACCCCACCAGAAGCAGGCGATGGTGCGCGCCCTCCAGTCCAAAGGCCATGTCGTGGCGATGACCGGCGACGGGGTCAACGACGCTCTCGCGCTCAAGCTCGCCGACATCGGCATCGCCATCGGCTCGGGCGCGCCCGCCACCCGGGCAGTGGCCCAGCTCATCCTGCTCGACGGCCGGTTCGCCACGATGCCCGGAGTCGTGGCCGAGGGCCGTCGGGTGATCGCCAACATCGAGCGGGTCGCCAACCTGTTCGTCACCAAGACCGTATACGCGATGCTCCTCGCGCTTGCCGTGGGCGTCGGTCAGCTTCCGTACCCGTTCCTGCCCCGTCACCTCACGCTCGTCGGGCAGCTGAGCATCGGGATCCCGGCGTTCTTCCTCTCCCTGGCACCGAACAAGCGCCGCTATGTCCCCGGCTTCGTGCGCCGCGTCCTGCGCTTCACCGTCCCGGCGGGGTTCGTGGCCGCAGCGGCGACGTTCGGCGCGTACGCGGTCGCCCGCGCCCACGACGACGTGCCGCTGGAGGAAGCGCGCACGACCGCCGCGCTCGTGCTCATCACCGTCGGGCTGTGGGTCCTGGTGATCCTGGCCCGACCCCTCACCGTGTGGCGGGCGTTGTTGGTCGGTTCGATGGTGGGCCTCTTCGCCCTGACCCTGTCATGGCCGTTCGCACGCGAGTTCTACGCCCTCGAGCTCTCGCCGGAGGTGGTGCTGGCCGAGGCGGCGCTGATCGCGGTGAGTGCGGCGGTCCTGCTCGAGATCGGGTGGCGCATGCGGGGAACGGTGGTCGCCGCCGGCCAGCGGGTGACCGCGCGCGTCGGTGCGCTCAGATCCACTCGCGGCGCTTGAAGTAGGTGTAGAGGAAGACCGTGAGCGCGAGCATCATCCCGAGCGCCATCGGGTACCCGAAGTACCAGTTGAGCTCGGGCATGTGCTCGAAGTTCATGCCGTAGATCCCGGCGATGAGCGTGGAGCCGAGCAGGATCGCGCCCCACGACGTCATTCGCTTCATCACCTGGTTCATGCGGTTCGACGCCACTGCCAGGTTGGCTTCGAGCAGGCCCGTCACCAGCTCGCGTTGAGACTCCACGAGCTCGATGACCCGCAGGACGTGGTCGTACACGTCCTGCATGTGGACGATGGCGGCCTCGCCGATGCAGTCGGCCTCCCGGCGTAACAGCTCGGCCACGACCTCACGCAGTGGCGAGACCGAGCGGCGGAAGCGTACGAGCGCCCGCCGCAGGTCGAACACCTCGCGCGGTGTCTCGCCGGAGGTCTCGTCGCTGAACACGATCTCCTCGACCGCGTCGACCCGCTCGTCGACGCGGTCGGTCACGAGGAAGTAGCGGTCGACGATCTCGTCGAGGAGCGCCCAGAGCAGAAAGCCTTCGTCGTTCCCTCCGTCTTCGAACCGCTGGCGCTCGAAGCGCCGGGTCACGGCTGCGGGATCGAACGGTGACCGGTCCTCCGCCTCCTCGGCGGGCTGGCGCACGGTGACCAGCCAGCCCTCGCCAAACACGACGTCGACTTCCCGGTCGACGAGGTCGTCGCCCACCATCTCGCAGTCGTGCACGGCGACGTGGAAGTGGTCGGGGTAGCGCTCGAGCTTGGTGCGCTGCCCACCTTGGTGGAGGTCCTCCGCCGCGACGTTGTGGATGCTCAGCTGCGATACGACGGTCTCCAGCTCATCCTCGGTGGGATCGGCGCAGTCGACCCACAGGAGCGACTCCTTCGGGTCGATGCTGGCGGCGAGATCGTCGAGCGCGACCGGCGAACGGTCGGGGACGTCGTCGACGTAGCGCCAGGCCTCGATCACGCTTGAGGAGGGTACCGGCAGAGGTGCCATCCCACGGTGAGTCGTGAATTGTGCGGGAGTGGCGAGCGGCCCGCAGGGCGGCGGCCGGGTATCCCGGCCGCCGAGCGCGCCCGACCAGAGGAGGAAGCCTAGGTTCCCGTTCCCCGCAGGACCTTCCGGGGGCGCATGTCGTACTCCCAGTAGAAGCGCTCGCGCGTCGGCGCCTGGCCCGGGCGCTCGATGATCCGGAAGTTCTCGACCTTGTAGCCCGTGTACCCGCTCTCGCCGGGGAGCTGCGACTCCTGGCCCGCGGGCAGGAAGGGCCAGTCGATGTACTCGACGCCCGGTGGGATCTCCTCGATCACGGTCGGGCCCTCGGCGCGCACGACCCGACCCTCCCGGTTGCCGTAGTACGCGACCGTCACCGAGTTGGCGGTGTAGCTGGTCTTGATCAGGACGCCCGAGCTCGAGTCGTTCTGGAACTTGTTCTCGATCGACCCGTAGCCGAGCGTCGCCTCCCGACCCATCGGGTAGCGGGAGATGAAGATGGAGTGGGGCGTGTGGGACACGTCCTTGTAGCCGCCGAAGAACGTCGCGTTGAACAGCGTGGTCGAGAACTGGCTCACGCCGCCGCCGTAATCGTCGAAGAACCCGGTGTCGCCCGAGAACGCCGGCGCTTTCACCCACCCGTTCTCGGGGGTGCGGGGGCCGAGCTTGTCGTTGAGTGAGAACGTCTCGCCCGGGCGGACGACCGTGTTGTTGACGATGTCAGCTGCCTTGTTGATGTTCTTCACCCGCTCCTGACCGGCGGCGAAGTTGGTCGTGAACTCCGAGACCTTCTCGGTGATGTTGAGTGCCTGCGCCGCCTCGGTGGTGAACGCGGCCGGCGTCTCGGCGGTCGTCGTGGTGATCGTCCGCTGCTCGGCCAGGATCGCGTCGCCCACGAGTGTGAGGTCGACGGTCCGCCCCGGGGTGGCCGGCACGACGGTCGCGAACGTACCGTCGGTCGTCCACGTCGCATCGACCGGGGCGACGTCGAAGGGAGTCACCGCCGCGCCGAGCGCGGTGCGCAGCAGCGTGACGTCGATCCCGAGCACGAGCTCGTCGCCCTCGGGGGCGGCGACCATCGCCGCGCCCACCTGCTCGGGCGCGATGGTGAGGGGGACGCCGTCGACGGTCAGGGTGAACGGCGCCGAGAGGATGCGCCGGGCCCGGGCGGCTGCCCGCTCGACCGCCGCCATGTCGACGGGGGGATCGGCATCGCCGACCGGCAGCTCGATCGGGTCGGTGTCACCCGAGCGCAGACGTTCCTTGATCCGGCGCTCGGCCTCGACCCGCTGGAGCCCGAAGCCCGACTGGGGCTCGACCACGATCACCTCGGCGCCCTGGAACTGGAGCCCACCGTTCTGGAGCCCGGACGCGAGCTGTGCGCCCCATTCGTCCATCACCCCATCGAGGCGGGCTTCGTCCCAGGTCGCGACGAGCGCGACATCGTCCGGGCGCACGCGCCGGAGCAGGGTCCCGGTGACCTGCGCGAAGAGGTTTCCCGACCGGCCGGCGCGGCTGGCGGCCCGCACCGTGGCTCGGGCATCGACGTCATAGTCGATGTCGGCGGGCTCGAACGAGAGGTCGAGGCCTTCTCCTCTGGCGCGAACCGTCTTGCTCTCCAGACGCGCTGCCGCCACCTCCATCTCGAGCAGGGCGCGCGACTCGTTGTCGCCTCCGATCGAGGCGGCGGCGACGTCGATGCCGGGGAGGATCTGATCGCGGAAGACGAACCGCTCGGCCACGGCCGCGGCGACCAGCAGGAGCACGATGGCAACGGTCGCGAGCGCAGGCCAGACGAGGACGCGCGCGGTATGGCTTGGAGCACCCATGGAGGAAAAATGCTACCGACCCGACGGGCCCAAACCTGACCACTCGGTCAAGGGATCGGTACCATCGCCGTATGACGACCACCGCTCCTGCCACCGAGCTGACCGTCGAGGAGCTGCGCGAGCAGACCCGGGAATGGTTGCGGGAGAACCTGCCCGCGGGCTGGCTCGAGGCCGTCGACGCCGACGACCGGGAGCGGATGACCGCCCTCCGCAGGCAGCTCGACTACTCCGAGTGGTGCGTGCGCCTGGGCGAGGCCGGCTACGCCACGCCGACCTGGCCGGCCGAGTACGGCGCCGGGCTCTCGTTGTCGCCGGCGCAGGCCAAGGCGGTCAACGACGTGCTGAACCACTACCGGGTGCCGCGCCCGTTCAACATCATCGGGCTCGGCATGGGCGGCCCCACCGTCATGACGTGGGGAACCGAGGAGCAGAAGCAGCGCCTGCTCCGTCCCCTCGCCACCAACGAGGAGATCTGGTGCCAGCTCTTCAGCGAGCCCGGCGCCGGCTCCGACGTGGCCGGGCTCGCCACCAAGGCCGTCCGCGACGGCGACGAGTGGGTGGTCTCGGGCCAGAAGGTCTGGACCACGCTGGCCCACTTGTCCAAGTGGGGCATGCTCCTGGCCCGGACGAATCCCGACCTCCCCAAGCACCGCGGCCTCACCTACTTCGTCGTCGACATGCACGCGCCCGGCGTGGACGTCCGCCCCCTCGTGCAGATCACCGGCGACGCCGAGTTCAACGAGGTCTTCTTCGACGAGGTGCGCATCCCCGACTCGATGCGCCTCGGACCGGAGGGCGACGGCTGGCGCGTCGGCATCACCACGCTCATGAACGAGCGGGTGTCGCTGTCGGGCGCGGGCTCGGTCGGCGGTGACGCCGTCGGCGGCAGCCCCGTCACCCAGCTGCTCGACCGCCACCGGGGGACCTCCGACCCCCTTGCCCGCCAGCGGCTGGCGCAGGCCTACATCGAGAGCCGGCTGATCCGGCTCAACAACCAGCGGGCGGGCGACAAGCGCAAGAAGGGCGCCGAGGCCGGTCCCGAAGGCTCGATCACGAAGCTCATGCAGGCCGAGTTCAACCAGCGGCTCCAGAAGCTGGCGGTCGACCTTCAGGGCGTCCGCGGCGTCGCGTGGGAAGGCGAGGAGCTCAGCGCTCACTACGGCGAGCGACTCGGCGTCGTCGGCGGGGCCGTCGGCGACGACGATCTCGAGATCGTCCGCGGCTTCCTGCGCGCCCAGGCCAACACCATCGAGGGCGGCACCTCCGACATCATGCGCAACATCCTCGGCGAGCGCGTGCTCGGCCTCCCCAAGGAGCCCGATGTGTCGCGCGAGATCCCGTGGAAGGACGTGCCGCGGTCCGGCTGACGGCGCCGGGCCCGGCGGGCGCGTGAACCGGCGGCTGCGCGCGTTCCTCCGACGGCAGGGCGCCTCCCACACCGAGATCGCCCAGGCCGAGCGGGAAGGGCGCCTCGCCCTCCTCGCGTTCGACCGGACGCTGATGCCGGGAAGACCGCGCTACCGGTTCGACGACGTCGTCCGCAGGTCGGGCGTGGAACGCGACAACGCCCAGCGGCTGTGGCGCGCCCTCGGGTTCCCCGACCCGCCGCCCGACGCCCGCCGGTTCACCGACGGCGACGTCGAGGCGCTCCAGGCCCTGCGCGACATCTTCGGCACCGACACGTTTCCGGCGCAGCGCAGCGTGGAGGGGTTGGTCCAGCAGGTGCGGGTGGTCGGGGCCGCGCTCGCCCGCGTCGCCGAGGTCCAGAGCGACGCCATGCTCGACGCGTTCAAGGATGCCCGCGACAGCGGGCTGAGCGATGAGCAGGTGGCCGAGCTCGTGCCCGACTCGCTCAACTGGGATCGGATCTCGCACCTGCTCGACTACGCCATGCGGCTCCAGCTGCGGGCGGCGTTGTGGCGCAAGTACGCCGGCCGAGAGCCGGGGCAGGCCGGAGAGCAACTGCTGGCGGTGGGCTTCGTCGACCTCGTCGGGTACACCGCGCTGAGCCAGGAGCTGGAGGAGGAGGAGCTCGCCGGCCTGGTCAGCCGGTTCGAGGAGATCGCCTACGACACCGTCGCCGAGCACGGCGCCCGGGTGGTGAAGATGATCGGCGATGAGGTGATGTTCGTGAGCGAGGACACCGCCGCTGCCGCCCGCATCGCGCTGCGGCTGAGTGAGCGCTCCACGGTCGACGCAGTGCTGCCGGAGGCCCGGGCCGGTCTGGCGTGCGGGCCGGTGGTGGCGCACGAGGGCGACTACTACGGACCGGTGGTGAACCTCGCCAGCCGGATGGTCGAACTCGCCCGGCCCGGTTCGGTGCTGACGTCGGACGATTTCCACGCCGCGCTCGCCGATGATGCGTCGTTCGCGTTCCAGCGCCTGCGGAGCCGGAAGATCCGTGACATCGGGCGGGTAGAGGTGTGGCTGCTCGAGAGCGTGCGCGAACCAGACCGCGAGGGGGACCAGGAAGCAGTCTCGTGACCGCGGTTACGTCGGGCAGCGCCGCCCGCTTCACGCGGTAGTTTCTCTTCCGCATGGCCGCGCCCCCCACGGACCATCGCTCCAACGACCATCGCCCCTCGGATCGGGCCGGCAACCCGCTCTGCCTGCTGGCGGTGCACGCCCACCCCGACGACGAGGCGTCCAAGGGCTCCGGGACGGTCGCGAAGTACGCCGACGAGGGCATTCGCAGCGTGCTGGTGTGCTGCACCGGCGGCGAAGCGGGTGACATCCTCAACCCCGCGGCTGACACGCCCGAGGTGCGGGCGAACCTGCGCGACGTGCGCATGGCCGAGCTCCAGGCGAGCGTCGACGCCATCGGGTACGCCGCGCTCCATATGCTCGGGTACCACGACTCGGGCATGCCCGACACCGACGTCAACGCCCGCGCCGACAACTTCGCCAACGCGCCGCTCGACGAGGCGGTGGAGCAGTTGGTGGCCATCATCCGAGCCGAGCGACCCCAGGTCGTCGTCACCTACGCCGAGGACCGCGAGTTCTACCCGCACCCCGACCACATCCGCGTGCACGAGATCTCCGTGCCCGCGTTCGACGCCGCCGGCGATCCCGACCGGTTCCCGGACGCGGGCGAGCCGTGGCAGCCGTCGAAGATGTATTACACGGGGTGGTCGCGCCGGCGGATCCTCGCGCTGCACGAGGAGTTCGAGCGGCGGGGGGAGGAGAGCCCCTACGCGCGGTGGTTCGAGCGGGACTTCCCCGACCACGACGACCGGTTCACGACCATGATCGACGTGGGGGAGTACCTGCACCGGCGGCGGGCGGCGCTGCTGGCGCACCGCACCCAGGTCGACCCCGAGGGCTTCTGGATGCGCCTGCCCGACGACGTCGTGCGCGAGATCTTCCCCTGGGAGGAGTACGCGCCGGCCGGCACGCTCGTCGACCCCGGCGTACCGGAGGGGGAGCCCGAGGACGATCTGTTCGCCGGGCTGCGGGCGTCGGTCGATGTCCCTAAGATCCGCGCAGGTCACTGAGGGAGAGGAACCCCATGCCCAAGTACCTCAGCCAGGAATGGCTCGACGAGGCCCGCAAGATGTCCGAGGGCCAGCCGGAGCGGCCGGGCGCGTCCGCCAAGATGCAATACGTCATCAGCGGCGGGCCCGACGGTGACATCAAGTACTACTGGGTCCTCGAGAACGGGAAGCTGCTCGAGTCGCAGCTGGGCGAGCTGCCCGACGTCGACTTCACCATGTCGCTCACCTACGACGACTCGGTCAAGGTTCAGAAGGGCGAGCTCGACCCCAACGCCGCGTTCATGCAGGGCCGCATGAAGGTGACCGGCAACATGGGCAAGCTCATGCAGCTGATGCCGCTCACCAACTCGCCCGAGTACAAAGAGCTCCAGGAAGAGATCCGCGGCATCACCGACTACTGAGCGTCAGCTTGGCGGTGCGGAAGACCCGGCTGACTCGGGCACCGCACTTGGCGTAGAAGCCCACCGGTCCCACCCAGGCGATGTCGCCTTCGGCGTGCCCGCGGGTCTCGAGGTCGGCGCAGACCGCGCCGAGCAACGCCCGCCCGACTCCTCGGTGTTGGCGCTCGGGGTCGGTCGCCATCGGGCCGATCCAGCCGGCGCGGTTCACCGAGTGGCAGGCGAACCCGAGCGTCTCCCCGTCGGCGCGGGCGGCGAAGCACGTTCCGCCCTCGACGGCGCGCGCCGTCTCGTCCACCCAGTGCGGATATTTGCGCCCCGCGAGTTCGACCGCCCCGGCGCCGGTCTCGCGCTCTACGACGACGCCGGAGGGCGGGTCGGCGCGGAACCCGGATGCGATGGCCATGTTGCACTCGGCGCCATAGGGCTCGAAGCCGGCCGCCTCGAACAGTGCCAGCGCGGCGGTGAACCGGAAGTCGACCCCCGGCCACACGTAGCGGGGGAAGGCGTTCCCGAGGTGCAGCTCGACGGCGCCGCGTTCGCGCGCGTGGTTCACGGCGGCGTCGAGAAGGACGCGGGCACGGCGATGCCGCTGGTGATCCGGGCGGACGGTCAGGAGCAACAGCCACGCCACCGTGGTGTCGCCGACGCGTTTGACCGCCACGGCCGCCGCCGCGGTTGGCTCGCCGAGGATCTCGGTGTCGGGCCCGAAGCAGCAGGTCTCGAGATCGGCCGCGGTCAGTCCCTCCTCGGGCAGGGCGGCCCCGACCAGCGCGGCGAGCTCTGCCGCGTCGAGCGTCACGCCCGCTGGAGCTCGCGTAGCTCGCGGTAGCCGACGAGCGTCGCTCCCGCGCGGTCGATCAGGGCGGGCAGCGAGCGGTCGTTGCACAGGAACGCGTGGTCCTCGACCCGCCCGGCCCAGCTGTCGCAGGCCGCCCGCAGCTCGTCGGTGTCGAGCGCGGGGTGGAGGTAGACCTCGGTCACGCCCGGGCGCAGGTCGAACAGCACCCGTTCGATGCGCTTGCGGGCGCCGATCGGGCACAGCACGAAGTGATCGGGGAAGACGACGCCTTCGTCGGCGGCGAGCTTGCGGAACGGGAAGCCGACCACCCGCTCGGCCGAGGCGCCCGCCATCCGCAGGGGCAGGCCGAAGTCGACCGCGAGCTCCAGGTACACGTCGAAGAAATCGGCCCGCAGCTGGAGCGTGCCCATGTGGCTGTCGAGGTGGCTGATGTCGAAGCCCCACAGGATCGCCCGCTCGATCTGGGCCCGGCACTCCTTGCGCACCTCTTCGAGGTCCCCGTGGTCCCAGGTGTCCTCGACGGTGCGGGGGAACCCGCCGTCGCCGTCGAGGAGGCTGGGGGAGTGCGTGGTCGGCCCCCAGCGGTACGTCTCCCACTCGGAGTTGAGCGTGAGGTGTACGCCGACGTCCTCGCCCCGGTAGAGCGCGGCCGCGTCACGCGCCCACGGGCACGGGACCATGATCGACGCGCTGGTCGCGACACCGTTTCGGAGCGACTCGTACACCGCCAGATTGGCGGAGCGGGTTGAGCCGAGGTCGTCGCAGTTGACGATGAGCAGCTTGGCGTCGGGGGCGTAACCGAGCCGCTCGGCGAGCGTCGCCATCGGGGCCTCCTTTCCCGCTCTCGACCCCAAGATCCTGCGGCGCAGGGTACCTGCGCCGCGATCGCTCGCCTCAGGCGAACTCCGATACCAGCCGCTTGCCCATTTGGCGCACCTGGTCGGCGGTCCCGTAGGCCATGTCGAAGATCAGGCAGTCGAGCCCGGCGTCGACGAGCGCGCCCACCGCCTCGACGATCTGATCCTCGGTGCCGACGGTGAACTGCTCGTCGAACTCCGGCCCGGCGGCGTCGCGGATCATCTTCGACGTCTGCTCCGCCTCCTCCGCCGTCGCGCTCAGCATGAGCGAGCCCCGCCGGGTCGTCGTCACCTCGCTCGGATCGCGACCGACGTCCTGGCAGTGCTTCCGCAGGATGTCGAGACGGCGGCGGATCGTCTCGGGACTGCCGTGGAGGTTGCACATGTCGGCGTAGCGGGCGACGATCCGCAGCGTCCGCTTCTCGCCGCTCCCGCCCACCATGATCGGTGGGCCGCCGGGCTGAATGGGACGGGGCAGGTTCTTGGCGCCTTCGATGCGGTAGTGCTTGCCGTTGAAGGTCGGCGCGTCCTCGGTGAACATCGCCCGGCAGGCCTGGACTGCCTCCTCGAGGCGTTGCATCCGTCCGCCGACCGACGGAAAGTCGAAGCCGAAGGCGTCGTGCTCCTCCTCGTACCAGGCGGCGCCGATGCCGAGAAACGCGCGCCCGCGGGAAATGACGTCGAGGGTGGTGACGAGCTTGGCGAGCAGCGCGGGGTTGCGATAGGTGACGCCGGTCACGAGTGTGCCCAGCTTCACCCGCTCGGTGCGGGCGGCCAGCGCTCCGAGCAGTGTGTAGGCCTCGAGGATCGGCTGGTCGGGCCCGCCGAGCGGTGGCAGTTGCCAGAAGTGGTCCATCACCATGACCGAGTCGAACCCGGATTCCTCGGCGGCGCCGGCGAGCCCGGCCACGTGCTCGAACATCCCGTCGTCGGAGACGCCGGGGAAGTTGAAGTTGGGGAGCTGGAGCCCGAAGGTCGTCATGGCCGGGATCGTATCCCTCGATATCGTGACGTGATGCCCGTGGTCCGTCGCGTCGCTGCGACTCTTCTGATCGGCGTGGCCGCGTGCACGAGCGCGAGCGACGATGCAAGCGAGACCGACACGGCTCGTCCCCCGGTGACGGGCGACGGTGCGGCCGGCTGCGTCGCCAACAGCGCGACCGTGCGGCGACAGACGCCCGCAGGCAGTGAGCAGGCTTTTCTCGTCGACGCCCAGGTGGCGGACGCCGAGGGGTGCTTCGACGAGATCACGTTCGAGTTCCGCTCCGACGGCCAGCCGCTCCCACCGGGCTACGCCATCGAGTACCGCGAGGGCCCGTTCGTCGACTTCACGTCGGGTGACGAGTTCGAGCCCGCCGGCGAGGCCTACCTGGTGCTTCGCTTTACCAAGACCTCGGTGTTCGCCCCGGCGGCGCCGGGGGCGGAGCCCGAGCCGACCTACACCGGCCCGGAGTCGATCGCGCCGTCGGGCATGAACTACCTCGAGGAGGCTCGGATCGTGCAGGGCTCCGAGGGCGTGATCCAGTGGGTCATCGGCCTGAGCTCGAAGCGGCCGTTCAGCCTCGACGGGTCGACGCTGCCGCTGCTGCTGCCGCCGGAGTCGACGACTGCCACGACGACGACATCGCCGTCCGGCTCGTCGTCGACGTCCACCACTACGACATCGACGACCACGACGACGGCCTCACCGCCGACGTCGACGACCTTCCCGACCACTCCGACCGCCAAGATCGTCGTCAGGATCGGCTGAGTCGTCAGCGGCTGGTCGGCTTCTCCGCTTTCTCCTGGGGTGGGAAGCCGAAGAACTCCTCGTAGCCATCGGCGGTGCCGATCTGGTCGATGACGAGGTCGACGAACGCGTCGGTGTAGAGGTAGTCGTGGTGGGCGGCGTCGTAGACGCAGTAGCGCTCGTCGGTGCGCTCGGGGAACTTCGCCCCGCCGTCGGGCCGCACCTCGAGGCGCTTCCACGCCAGGATGAAGTGGTAGTAGAGGCTGAACCGGAACGGGATGCTCTGGTCGATCTTGCGGGCGGCCTCGCCCGGTTTCATCTTGTCGACGTTCGACACCGGTCGGTGGCGTTCCCGCACGATGACCATGCCCTGGGGGTCGATGCCGGCGAGGGTCTCGCGCTGTTCGTCGCTCAGCTCCTCCTCGCGCAAGAACGTGAGGGACACGTCGGCCTCGGGCCTCGGGCCCTGCTTGGGGACGAGATGGAGCCGGAACTCGAAGCGCTGGTCGGAGGCGACGGGTTCCTCCCGTGAGTCGGTCAGGAGCTTGCCCAGCTCCTTGGGGAGCGACTCCTGGGCCCGCATCATGCGGTCGACGCCGTCGGGCGTGAAGGTGGCGATGTAGACGGGGAACCGGAGCTCGTCGGCGATGCTGTGCTCGGCGCCGAATGTCGAGGTGAGCTCCTCCTCGTAGTTCATGAGCATCGCCTGGGCGTACCCGGTCGTCGCCGCACCCACCGCCTCCTCGTCGCGGTGCTGCATGCGATCGCCGAGCGCGATCGTGAGCTCGAGGTTCTTGCGCACTGGGTCGTTCGGCTCCCAGCGCTCGTCGACGCCGCGGGCGAGGTCCCATTTGCGGGCGTCGTCGTGACCGTCCCGCTCGAACCGGGCCCGGAGCAGGTGGAGCCAGGCGCGGTGCATGTGGAGGAAGAAGCTCCCGACGCTGCGGCTGGCGGCGGGGCGGTCGTACAGATCGACCGCCTGCAACGCCTCGTCCTTGGAGGCCTCGACCTCGTCCTGCCATTTCGTCGTGGGCACCGTGGCGCCGCCTTGCTCGCGATTGCCGGTCCTAATTCTACGCGTTGACCAGCACCACTTTTCCCAACTTCCCCCCGGCCGCGAACCGGTCGTACGCGGCCTCGGCCTCGGCCATCGGGTAGGTGGCCGCCACCGGCACCTGCAGGTCGCCCGCGCCGAGGTGGGGCAGGACGTGGGCCTCGATCCGGCGGGCGGCGTCGGCCTTCTGCTCCAACGGGCGCGCCCGCAGCGTGGACCCGTGGATGCGAGCACGCTTGCCCATCAGGGTGAGGAGGTTGAGCTCGGCGACGGCGCCCGCGCCCACGCCGATCACCGCGATGCGGCCTCCGGACGCGAGCGACTCGAGGTCGTCGGCCAGGTTGGGCGCGCCCACGAGCTCGAGCACGACGTCGAACGGCCCGGATACGACGAACTCGTCCGGAGCGACCACCTCGCACCATCCCGCTCGCGAACCGATCTCCTCGACTTCGTCGCGGAGCTCGGGGTTGCGCACGGTGGCGGTGACCGCGGCGCCCGCCAGCCCCGCCAGCTGCACGCCGGCGATGCCGACGCCGCCGGCGGCGCCGTGGATGACAACCCGCTCGCCCAGGCCGAGGCCGCACTGCGTGAACAGTGCATCGTGGGCGGTTGTGAACACCTCGGGGAAGCCGCCCGCCTGCGCCCACGGCAGATCGTCGGGGACGGGGAGGGCGGTGCGCTCGTGCACGACCGCCAACTCGGCCTGCCCCCCGCCCCCCACCACCGCCATGACCCGGTCGCCGGCGGCGAAGCGCACGGCCCCGGGTCCGGTCGCGACGACCTCGCCCGCCAGCTCCAGGCCGGGGATGTCGGGCGGGCTGCCGGGAGGCGCGGGGTAGAGGCCCTGGCGCTGGAGCATGTCGGCGCCGTTGAGGCCGGCGGCCCGGACGGCCACCAGCAGCTCGGCCCGCCCCGGCTCGGGATCGGGATGCTCCCGCCACTCGAGCTTCCCGTCCACCACCGTCACGGCCCGCACGGTTCGAGACCCTAGAAGGCCTCCGACCCGGGCCGCCGCCGTCCCGGCCGGGTGGGGCTAGCTTCCGGGCGTGGCCGTTTCCCCGCTCCCGGGCCACCACCTCCCGGACGAATCCCTCGCGCTCGTCGACGAGGACGGCGAGCGGGTCGAGCTCGACAGCTTCGAGGCCACCTTGCTCCTGGAGCTCACCCGGGGGCTGGAGCCCGCGACCGTCTCGGCGTGTCCCGGCTGTCGCAGCCGCGTCCTGGCCGTGGTCGCCTTCCTCGATCTGCTGGAGGCCGCGCTCGCGCACGAGCGGGTCTACGAGCTCACCGAACTGGCCGAGGATGCGCCGACGCTGCACCTCTACGTCGCCGACGTCGCCTCCGACTGCGATCACGACGAGTGGCGCGACCCGCTCTACGACGAGTGGGCCGACGCCTTCGCCGAGCTCCCGCCCGTGGGAAGACTCGCGCCCTAACTCATCCGTTTTGGCGTCGCAAACCCACACCTGACGTGAGTTTGCGACGCAAGAAGGGAGTTAGCTGGCCAGCAGGGCTGTGAACGACTCGTCGAGGCACTCGAGCAGCGCGGCCGGATCCGTCACCGCGGCGGGGTCGAGGTTGAGCCCCAGGTCCAATGAGCCCGTGTAGCTGAGCAGCGTGACGTTGAGCGCGCAGCCGGTGCGCGGCCCCATCGGGTAGTTGGCGGCGATGCGGGCGCCGCCCACGTAGAGGTCGACCGGACTGCCGCGCAAGTTGGACGTGGCGAAGTCAATCGTCCGGGCCTGGCTGCGCGTGAGCGTGACCAGCAGCGCGGTCGGGAGGGCGGCCAGCAGGCCGGCCAGTGATCCGGCCGCGCCGAGCGCCGGTTCCCGCTTCAGTTGTGCGAGACGCTCACGTATGACGTCGAAGCGCGCCGCCGGCTCCTTCGGTCCGACCGGTACGAGCACGCGTGAGGGCGCGAAGTTGTTGCCGGCGGCCTCGCCCTTGTCCGTGCGCAGGTTGACCGGCATCGCCATGCGCAGCTCGTCGCAGGGCTCGCCCATGCGGTCGTGGTAGCTCCCGAGCGCGCCTGCCACCGCCGTGACGAAGAGGTCGTTGAGGCTGCCGCCGAGCGCGGACGCGGCGCGCTTGGCCGGCTCGAGCGGTACC
>JACDBD010000171.1 GCA_013695115.1 Actinomycetota bacterium
GGGGGCGGGGCCGCGGATGGGGCTGGTGCGGTCGGCTGCTGCGCGGCCTGCTGCTCGGCGAGGGCGGTGTTGCGGGCCGCCTGGGCCTTCGCGAGCTTGGCGTCGAGCTGCGCCTGCTCGTCGCGCAGGAGTGTGAGCGTCTTCTCGTAGGCCGCACGATCGGCTCGGAGCTTGGCCCGCTTCGCCTCGAGCGCCTCCGCGAGGTCAGCGAGCTGCTGGGCCACCTCGTTGTCGCTCTCGTTCAGCCGGTTCAGGAGCGCGCTGCGCCGCGCGACCTCCAGCGCGACCTCATCGCTTCCGAGCCCGAACTCGAGGTCAGTGCTCCCCGACCGCAGGTACGCGGTGGCGGCGCGCCCCCGCAGCGCGGTCTTCAAATCCTCGAGACGGGCCGCCATCTCCTCGAGCTGCTGCTCGGTGGCGGCCATGTCGGCGTCGAGCGTCTCGGCGCGGGTCAGCAGCTTCAGGTAGTTGCCGGCAGCACGGTCGGCCTCGGCCCGGGCGTCGGCCACGGTCTCCTCGGCGTCCCCAACCGGGTCGGTCTGCGCCCCCGCCGGTGTCCACGCGGTAGCGAAGAGGGCCGCGCCGGCCGCGACCACCGCGGCCACGGCGCGAGCCGGCCCGGGAGGACGGGTGACTCGGCGTCGTGACAGGGTTCCGCTCCCTCGCTCGAATGGTCCCGGTCGCCCGCTCGGGCAGACGGACGCCGGCCGAGCCGCGCGTCACCGCACCGAAGGTGACCGGAAGACCCCTAAAGCTACTTGAGATGGTCTCGAACCGTCGGATACGGGGGCTTGAGCAGGGGATTCGCGCCTGCGAGGATCGGCGCCGAAGGGGCGAGCGGGGCGGCCGACGGGCCGACGGGGAGAGAAGGAGCAACCGGTGAAGGAGCTCATCTACAACCGGCACCTCCTGCCGGTGGCCGAGCGGTTCGCGTCGAAGCCGGCCGTGTTCGACGGGCCCTACGTCGCCACCTACAGCGAGCACGCCGAGCGGGTGCTGCGCCTGGCCGACGGGCTGCGGGGCGAGCTCGGCGTCGAGCGGGGCGACCGGTTCGCGGTGATGGCGCTCAACGGCCACCACTACCTCGAGCTGTTCCACGCCGGCTTCCTCGGCGCCGGCGTCATCAACCCGCTCAACCTGCGCCTCGCGCCCAAGGAGCTCGCGTTCATCCTCGGAGACTCCGAAACCAAGGTCTGCTTCGTCGACGCGCCCTTCGCGCCCCTGATCGACCGCGTCCGCAAGGAGGCGGGCATCGAGAAGGTGGTGCTCGTCGGCGAGGGCGACGCCCCCCACGACCTCACCCACGAGGACGTGATCGCGGCGGGCAAGGCGGTCGTGCCCGACGAGCCCGAGGAGGAGGACGCGGTCGTCCTCATGTACACCGGCGGGACCACCGGGCTCCCTAAGGGCGTGCTACTCGACCAGCGGGCCGAGATGCTGAACATGTACCACGTCGCCGTCCGCTGGGGGCTCGACGAGACCTTCGTGTACCTGCACCAGACGCCGATGTTCCACGCGGCGTCGATGGGCGGCACCCTCGGCATCCCCGCCAGCGGGGGCGTGTCGACGTTCGTGCCGATGTTCGAGCCCAAGGCGGTGCTCGACGCCATCGAACAGCACCAGGTGACGATGACGGTGATGGTGCCGACGATGATCGGGATGCTGCTGTCGCACCCCGACTTCAAGCCCGAGCGACTGGCGTCGCTCGAGGTGCTGACCTACGGCGCGTCGCCGATGCCGACGCCGCTGCTCGAGCAGCTGCTCGCCATGTTCCCCGACATGGGCATCTACCAGGGCTACGGCATGACCGAGAGCTCGGCGGTGCTGACGTCGCTCGGCCCCGAGGAGCACCGCAAGGGCGGTGAGCTGCTGCGCTCGGCCGGCCGACCGCTGTCGGGAGTGGTGGTGAGCATCCAGGATGCCGAGGGGAACGTGCTCCCGCCGGGCGAGACGGGCGAGGTGTGCGCCCGCGCCGGCAACTTCATGCGGGAGTACTGGAAGCGGCCCAAGGAGACGAAGGAGGCGTTCCACGGCGGCTGGTACCACACCGGCGACGCCGGTTACGTCGACGAGCAGGGCTACCTGTTCCTCGTCGACCGGGTGAAGGACATGATCGTCACCGGCGGCGAGAACGTGTACTCGGCCGAGGTCGAGAGCGCGATCTCCAGCCACGCCGCCGTCGAGCAGGTCGCGGTGATCGGTATCCCCGACGAACGCTGGGGTGAGGCCGTGCACGCCGTCATCGTGTGCAAGGAGGGAACGACCGCAACCGAGGACGAGATCAGGGAGCACGTCCGCGATCGCATCGCCGGCTACAAGATCCCGAAGTCGGTGGAGTTCCGCGACGAGCCCCTCCCGCTGTCGGGGGCGATGAAGGTCCTCAAGCGCGACCTGCGGGCGCCCTACTGGGAGGGCAAGGAGCGGGCGGTCCAGTGACGGACGCCGAGGCACCGCGCACCGTCGTCACCACCGGCGCCAACTCGGGCATCGGGCTGGCCACCGCGCTGGAGGTGGCGCGGCGGGGATTCCGGTCGGTCGGCTCCGTGCGGTCGGAGGCGAAGGCGGAGACCGTGAGCAAGGCGGCCGCCGACGCCGGCGTCGAGGTCGAGACCGTGATCATGGACGTCACCGACGCCCACGCCTGCGACGAAGCGATCCGCCAGCTGCGCCCCTACGGCATCGTGAACAACGCCGGCTACCCGGTCACCGGCGCGGTCGAGGAGGTGACCGACGACGAGGCCCGGGCCGCGCTCGAGACCATGGTCGTCGCCCCCATGCGGCTCGCCCGCCTCGCCCTGCCCTCCATGCGCGAGCGGGGCGAGGGACGCATCGTGAACGTGTCGTCGATCGCCGGCGTGGCCACCCTGCCGCTGGTCGGCTGGTACCACGCGTCGAAGCACGCGCTCGAGGCGCTGACCGACGCGCTGCGGATGGAGGTCGCCGCCGACGGCATCAAGGTCGTCCTAATCGAGCCGGGCGGGTTCAAGACCGGGATCTGGGAGGAGCACGAGAAGGACGTCGAGGCGCGCGCCGGATCCCGTTACGAGGGCGGGTACCGGCGCACGCTGACGTTCACCCGCCTGAGCGACCCGATCATGGGCGATCCCAGCCGGGTGGCGAAGGTGATCGTCGGCGCGCTGTCGGGACGGACGAGGCCCCGGTACCTGATGGGGGTGGACGCCCGGGCGATGGCGATGTTCAGCCGGCTGGCGCCCGCCCAGGTCAAGGATCGCCTCACTCGTCTGCTGCTGGACCTCTAGTCTGGAGCTCACATGAGCGTGTACACGATGCCGAGCGACAAGTCCTGGGACATCGAGAGCCCCGCGACCACGACGTTCGACTGGAACTACGACGACGGCCGCGACCAGCTGCTGCGGCTCTACGACAAGGGCACGCGCAAGCAGTGGCGGGC
>JACDBD010000182.1 GCA_013695115.1 Actinomycetota bacterium
TCTCCACCGCGACCTGGCCCTCGACGGGCTCGCCTTCGACGTCGGCCTTCAGCACGACACCGTCGGTCGTGGCCGGCACGACCGAGCCCACCGCGTGCAGCAGCCGGCCCGCCTCCTCGACCGCCGCCCCGAAGTCACCGAACGCCTCCGCGAGTCCCACGATGACGAGGTTGCCCAGCGCGTGCCCACCGAGATCGCCGACCTCGAAGCGGTACTCGAACGCCTCCCGCCAACGGGTGTCGCCGCCGGCCAGCGCAACCAGGCACTTGCGCAGGTCACCGGGAGCGGGGACGCCGAAGTCGCGGCGCAGCCGACCCGACGACCCGCCGTCGTCGGCGACGCTGACGACGGCGGTCACCGACCCGGCGTACTCGCGGGCGGCGCGCAGCGCGACCGCGAGACCGTGCCCCCCGCCCAGCGCGACGACCGCCGGTCCCGAGCGCGGGTCCATCAGCCGCGTTCCACGTCGCGGTGGTGCACGCGCGACTCGAAGCCCAGCCGCTTGAACACCTTGGCCAGCTCCTCGGCGATCACCACGCTGCGGTGGTGCCCGCCGGTGCAGCCGACGCCGATCGACAGGTACGCCTTGCCCTCACGTACGTACGCGGGCAGCAGCAGCGCGAACAGCCGCTCGAGCTCGGCGAGGAAGTCTTTGGTCTCGGGTTGCTTCATGACGTAGCGGCGGACCTTGGGATCGGTGCCGGGCAACGGTCGCAGCGTCTCGACCCAGTGCGGGTTGGGGAGGAAGCGGCAGTCGAAGACCACGTCGACGTCGAGCGGGAGCCCGTGCTTGTAGCCGAACGACACGATGCTGGCCTGGAGCGTCCCCTGCCCGCTGTCGTGCTCGCCGAACAGCTCGTGGAGCCGGTCGCGCAGCTCGTGCACGTTGAGGTCGGAGGTGTCGAGCACGAGGTCGGCCTGGCCCTTGAGCTCCTCGAGCAGCGCGCGTTCCCGGATGATCCCGTCCGACACCCGGTCGGTCTCCCCGAGCGGGTGACGGCGCCGGGTGGCGTCGAACCGGCGCACGAGCACGTCGTCGGACGCGTCGAGGAAGAGGATACGGGTGCGCGCCCCGCTGTCACGCAGCTCGGCCAGGGCGAGCTCGAGCTCGATCATGAAGTCCCCTGACCGGGTGTCGACGACGAGCGCGAAGCGACCGCCGCCGTCCTTCGCCCGCCCCAGCTCGGCGACCTTGGCGATCAGCGCCGGCGGCAGGTTGTCGATGACGAAGAAGCCGAGGTCCTCGAGCACGTCGGCGGCGGCAGACCGGCCCGCGCCGGACATTCCGGTGATGATGGTGACGTCGAGCTCAGCCTGGGGAGCCGGGTCGTCAGGCATCGGCTCTTCCCCCGCCTCCGGCTCTCCCGTGGAGATGTTCGTAGAGCGCGTGCCCCACCTTGCCGGGAAGCCAGGGCAGCTCGACCAACTCCGACTCCTCGAGCTCGCGGAGCCGCTTCACCGAGCCGAACTGCTTGAGCAGCCGCGCCCGCCGACCGGGCCCCAACCCGGGGACGTCGTCCAGGACCGAGCGGGTCATCTTCTTGTCCCGGAGCTGGCGGTGATAGGTGATCGCAAACCGGTGGGCCTCGTCGCGCACCTGCTGGAGCAGGTAGAGGGCCTCCGAGTCGCGGGGCACCTGCACCGGCTCCGACCGCCCGGGCACGTACACCTCCTCGAAGCGCTTGGCGAGGGAGGCCACGTCGATCTCCTCGAGCCCGAGCTCCTCGAGCACGCGCGTCGCGACCCCGAGTTGCCCCTTGCCCCCGTCGACCAGCAGCAGGTTGGGCGGATAGGCGAAGCGCCGGCCCTTGCGGGCGCCCTCGTCGCGCTCGTCGAGGTACTTGCGGAAGCGCCGCGTCAGCACCTCTTCCATCGCCGCCAGGTCGTCCTGTCCTTCCTGGCGCCGCACCTTGAACCGGCGGTAGTCGGACCGCTTGGCCAGCCCGTCCTCCATCACGACCATCGACCCGACGATCTCGCTGCCCTGAATGTGGGAGATGTCGAAGCACTCGATGCGCAGCGGGGCCTCGTGGAGCCCGAGGGCGTTTTGCAGCGCGGTCAGGGCCCGGGCGCGAGCGTTGTGGTCGGACGCCCGCTTGAGCTTGTGGCGGGCGAACGCCTCCTGGGCGTTATGCGTCACCGTGCCGAGCAGCTCGCGCTTCGCGCCCCGTTGCGGGACGCGTACCCCCACGCGCGACCCGCGCGCCTCGGTCAGGAACTCCTCGTACAGCCCGAGGTCGTCGGGCGCCACCGGGACGAGCACCTCGCGGGGCACGTCCTCGGCCGGCGCGGCCGCGTAGAGCTGCTCGATCACCCTGCCGACGAGCGCCGGCGTCTGCACGTCCTCGACCTTGTCGACCACCAGCCCCCTCCGGCCGACAACACGACCCCGGCGGACGAAGAACACCTCGACCTGGGCTTCGAGCGGGTCCTCGACGAGTCCGACGACGTCGAGGTCCTCCTCCTTGGGCGCCACCATCTGCTGGCGCTCGATCACCTTGCGCACCGAGTTGATCTGGTCGCGCAGCCGGGCGGCGCGCTCGAACTCGAGGGCGTCGGCCGATTGGTGCATCTGCTTGTCGAGGCGGTCGAGCACCGGAGCGGTATCGCCGTCGAGGAACTCGAGCAGCTCGGCGACGAGGCGGTCGTAGTCGTCCCGCTCGATCGCCCCGACGCACGGCGCCGCGCACTTCTCGATGTGGGCGTAGAGGCACGGGCGGCCCAGCCGCTGGTGCCGCTCGAACTTGTTCTTGGTGCAGGTCCGGATCGGGAACGTGCGCAGCAGCAGGTCGAGCGTCTCGCGAATCGCGTAGGCGTGGGCGTAGGGCCCGAAGTAGCGGACACCCTTGCGCTTCGATCCCCGCATCACCATCGCCCGGGGCCACTCCTCGTCGAGCGTCACCGAGAGGAACGGGTAGGACTTGTCGTCCTTGAGCCGGATGTTGAAGCGGGGCTTGTGCCGCTGGATGAGGTTGTATTCGAGGAACACCGCCTCGACCTCGTTGCGGACCTCGATCCACTCGACCGCGTCGGCGGCGGCCACCATCTGGAGGGTCCGCTCCGGCAGCGACGCCGGTGGGGCGAAGTAGTTGGAGAGCCGGCTGCGGAGGCTCTTCGCCTTCCCGACGTACAGGACCCGGCCGTGGGCGTCCCGGAACAGGTAGGCCCCGGGCCCGGTGGGGATGGAGCCGGTTTCGGGACGGGCGAGCACGACCCCCATTGTCCCGCGAACCGGGAAGCTCACACGCCACTTCCGGCGTTATGCTGAATGAAGGCCGGCCTGGATTTCCGGCCACATATCGGCTCCGGGGCCGACAACCCCGCGGTGAGGCGACCAGGCTGTCCCCGCCGGCCAAGACCGGAGCCCGCACCCGTTAGGGGCGTTCTCATGTTGCGACTTCAGGCTCCGCTTCCGGACCGTTACACCCTCGCGACGCCCGAGGAGCTCGACGAGTGGATCGCCGCCGCCAAGGCGGCATTGGGCGACAAGCTCCTGATCCTCGGACACCACTACCAGCGCGACGAGGTCATCAAATGGGCCGACGCTCGCGGCGACTCGTTCAAGCTGGCCCGGTTCGCCGCGGACAACCACCAGGCCACCGACATCGTGTTCTGCGGCGTGCATTTCATGGCCGAGTCGGCCGACGTGCTGACCGGCCCCCACCAGCGGGTCGTGCTCCCCGACCTCAACGCCGGCTGCTCCATGGCCGACATGGCCGACATCGACCAGGTCGAGGAAGCGTGGGAGGAGCTCGGCGCCGTCACCGCGGTCGAGCGCATCGTGCCGGTCACCTACATGAACTCGTCGGCCGCCCTCAAGGCGTTCGTGGGCGAGCACGGCGGTGCCGTCTGCACGTCGTCGAACGCCCGGGCGATCCTCGACTGGGCACTGGCCCGTGGCGACAAGGTGCTGTTCTTCCCCGACCAGCACCTCGGCCGCAACACCGGCCACGACATGGGCTTCGGCGAAGCCGACATGCGGGTCTGGAACCCGCGCTTCGACCTCGGCGGCCTCGAGGAGCGCGACGTCAAGGAGGCGACGCTCCTGCTGTGGAAGGGCCACTGTTCGGTCCACCAGCGGTTCACCGTCGAGCACATCGCCGCATTCCGGGCCGAGTACCCCGACGGTGAAGTGATCGTGCACCCCGAGTGCTCCCACGAGGTCGTCGAGCTGGCCGACAAGGTCGGATCGACCGAACGGATCCTCGAATGGGTCGACGGCGCGCCCCCGGGCACGGTGCTCGGGATCGGCACCGAGATCCACATGGTCCAGCGGATGGACAGGGAGCACGCCGACAAGACGGTGGTCTCCCTCGACCCGCTGATCTGCCCGTGCTCGACCATGTTCCGCATCGACGGGCCCCACCTGGCGTGGTGCCTGGAGGCCCTCGCCCGGGGTGAGATCGTCAACCAGATCACCGTCGACGAGCACACCACCGAATGGGCGCGCGTCGCGCTGCAGCGCATGCTCGATCTGCCCGGAGGCTCGCCCAAGGACGGTGACTAGCCCGTCACGCCGCCTGGTTGCGCGTGACCAGCACCAGCAGGCGCGGGATCAGCGCCGCTTCCTCGTACTCGGGAGCGCGCGACAGAAAGCCGGTCGGGGGCGCGGGCTCGTCCATGTGCTCCACCAGGAGGCCGTGCTCGGCCATGCAGTTGACGTACCGGTGGAGCGGTCGGTGCAGGAACGGCAGGTCGACGCCGGGCGCGACCTCCTCCATGGCCCGGTCATCGGGCAGGTAGGGGCCGATCCGCCAGTACTGCTCCTCCAGCACATGGTCGTCGACTAAGCCGCTGCCGGGTGCCTGGAGCAGCGGGTGATTGAGGAACAGCACCAGCCGCCCGTTCGGCGCGAGGACCCGCGCGATCTCGGCGATGGCGGGTTCGAACGGGTCGACGTGCTCGAGCACGAGGCAGACGACGACGCTGTCGAACGACCCGTCCCGGTACGGAAGGTCCTCGGACCTACCGCCCGTGTAGAGCGGTCCACCGGCGCGCTGACGCGCAACCACCAGCTGTGCGTCCGTCGGATCGATCCCGATAACGGCGGACGCGCCCAGCGTCGCCACTCGCCGGGCTACTTGACCCTCGCCGCAGCCGACGTCGAGCACGCGCCCGGCGTCGACGAGATGGCGATCGACGAGCGGGAGGATCTGCTCCTCGTACTCGGGGTCGGCGCCGTCGGTGAAC
>JACDBD010000183.1 GCA_013695115.1 Actinomycetota bacterium
GCTCCGGGCCCTCGACCCCCGCCGGGTGCTGGAGCGGGGCTACTCGATCACCCGGGACGACGGCGGGAGCGTCCTCAAGGGTGTGGATGGTCTTGCGCCCGACGACGTGCTATTCACCGAGTTCGCCGCGGGCGCGACCTCGAGCCGAATCGAGTCAGTGGCGCCGCCCGCGACCCACGAGGAGAGCGACGAGTGAGCAACGTCGAGATCAGCGATCTCGAGCCTGAGTACTACGCCGTCCGGGTTACCGAGGGCGGCACGACGACCACCCATCGGGTCCGGCTGGCTGCCGACGAGCTCGGCGACCTCGGATTCGGCGACATGGAACCCGAGCGCCTGCTGCGCGAGACGTTCACCTTCCTGCTCGAGCGGGAGTCGGCCTCCGAGATCATGGAAGAGTTCGAGCTCGACGACATCACCCGCTTCTTCCCTGATTTCTACAACGAGCTTCGCAACCGACTCGGGGAATGACGTGAGCGATGCCCCCGGCTACGCCGAGGCCATGGCCGAGCTCGAGGAGATCCTCGAGGAGCTCGAGGGCGACCAGCTCGACGTCGACGTCCTCGCCGAGCGGGTCCGGCGGGCCAGCGAGCTGATCAAGAGCTGCCGCACCCGCATCGCCCGGGCCCAGGCCGACGTCGACACGATCGTCACCGACCTCGAGGCGTTCGAGCGCGAGGTCGAGGAGGAAGACGGCTAGGCAACGTGAGGGTTCCGCCTGGTCCGTCGCGTCAGCCGGCCTCGGTCAGCTGGTACCCGGCGGCCGCGAGCGCGTCCTCCCACGGCCAGTTGTGCCCGAAGTGGATGTTCCCGTCGTCCATCAGGTCGTAATACCACCAGTAGCTGTAGATGCCGCACGACGCGATGGTGGCGACGATCCGACCGGCGTAGTTGTGCTGGCCCTTCACCCGGCCCACGTCGGGGGCGGGCACGTTCTGTCCCAGCCGCCCGTAGATGTACGACAGCTCGGCCTCGATCGCGCCCTCGTTCTGGTCGTGCTTCACCAGGTCCTGGTCGAGGAACACGAACGCCACGAAGAGCCCGATGCCGCTACTGAAGAGCGCGATCACCAGCCAGAGCGCCGGATCGCGGAAGTCGAGGGTCATCGACCGCAGCACGCCGAGGTGGCCGGAGACACGCTCGAAGTTGGGGCGCAGCTCCTCGGCGATCCCCCGCTCGCTCGCCTGCTGCCACGCCAGCTCGGTGGCGCCCTCGAGCAGCTCGAGCCGGCGGCGGTTGTGGTCGCGCATGCGCCGCATGAGCTGGAAGAAGACGAAGTACCCGTAGATCCCGCAGGTGACGATCATCAGGAAGATGACCATCCCCCTGCCCTCGAACACGTAGTCGGTGTTGGGCCGGTCGACGTATCCGACGCGGACCCGTTGGGCCGCGGGCACGACCGGCGCCGCCGGGGACGGGGGAGGAGGTGTGCTCGTCATGGCGGGGGCACCCTACGCGATCATGGCCGGGCGTGATGCCCCGCAACGCGATCGTCGTGCTGCTCGACAGCCTCAACCGTCACATGTTGGGCGCGTACGGGAGCCGCGAGTTCGACACCCCGACGCTCGACCGGTTCGCGGCGGGCGCGGTGCGCTTCGACCGCCACTACACCGGGTCGCTGCCGTGCATGCCCGCCCGCCACGACATCCTGTGCGGCGCGCTCGACTTCCTGTGGAAGCCGTGGGGCTCGATCGAGCTGTGGGAGCGACCGATCACGGTGCCGCTGCGCGCCGCCGGCGTCGTCACCAAGTTGGTGTCGGACCATCCCCACCTGTTCGAGTCGGGCGGCGAGAACTACCACGTCGACTTCGGCGCCTGGGACTACCAGCGCGGCCACGAGACCGACCTGTGGCGCACGCGCCCGGACCCGTCGTGGGTGGGGGCGCCGAGCTTCGGGCGGGGCCACATGCCCTACGACTCGTCGCGGGGTTGGTTCCGGGACGAGGCGGACTTCCCCGGACCCCGGGTGATGCGGGAGGCGGCCCGCTGGCTCGACGAGGAGGCGCCGGCGGAGGAGCGCTTCCTCCTCTTCATCGACGAGTTCGACCCCCACGAGCCTTTCGACACGCCCGACCCGTACGCATCGATGTACGACCCCGACTGGGACGGGCCCCATCTGGTGTGGCCGCCCTACAGCAGCGCGGGTGTCGGCAGCGGCATGATCGACGAGCGCCAGGGCCGCCAGATCCGGGCGTCGTACGGCGCCAAGCTCACGATGATCGACGCCTGGCTGGGCCGGTTGTTGGAGGCGCTCGAGCGCGCGGGGCGGGCCGACGACACCGCGGTCATCGTGTGCACCGACCACGGCCACTACCTGGGCGAGCGCGACGTGTGGGGCAAGCCCGGCGTTCCGGTGTTCGAGCCGCTCGGGCATGTGCCCCTGCTGGTGCAGTGGCCGGGCGTCGATGCGGGATCGGTCGACGCGCTCACGACGACGGTCGACCTGTTCGCCACGATCGCGGATGTGTTCGACGTCGGCGTCGACCACCGGACGCACGGGCGCTCGCTGGTGCCGTTGCTCACCGGCGAGGCCAGTTCCGTGCGCGACCACGCGCTGGGCGGGATCTGGGGCCGCGAGGTCCATGTGGTCGACGCTGACGGGCGTAAGTACGCCCGGGCGCCGGTGGGCGACAACGCGCCGCTGAGCATGTGGTCGAACCGGTGGTCGACCATGCCGGTGCACCACCGTCCCGACCTCCGGCTGCCGCTGCCCGACGACCGGGCGTTCCTCGACCGCATGCCGGGGTCCACCATTCCGGTGATCCGTCAGCCGTTCGGTGCCGGCGACTTCCTGCCGTGGTGGGCGTATACCGAGTTCAGCGGCAACCACTGCTACGACGTGATCGAAGACCCGGCCGAGGAACGCAACCTCGCCGGGAGCGACGACAAGGTGGAGAAGGAGATGGCTGACGCGCTGCGTACCGCGCTGGTCGAGATCGACGCCCCCGACGACCAGCTCGTCCGCCTCGGCCTTTCGTAAGGAGCGTGACCATGAGCGACGCGTATGTCCCCACTCCCGACGACCACTTCACCTTCGGGCTCTGGACCGTCGGCAACCGGGGTCGGGACCCGTTCGGCCACGAGACCCGGCCGCCGCTCGACCCCGTCGACGCGGTTCACCGCCTCGCCGACCTCGGCGCCTACGGGGTGAACTTCCACGACGACGACCTGGTGCCCCCGGGCTCGTCGGGCGCCGAGCGCGAGGCCATCCTCAAGCGGTTCCGGCGCGCCCTCGACGACACCGGGATGAAGGTGCCGATGGCGACCACCAACCTGTTCTCGCAGCCGGTGTTCAAGGACGGCGCCTTCACCGCCAACGACCCCGCGGTGCGCCGCCACGCTCTCCGCAAGACCATCGACGCCATCGACCTCGGCGCCGAGCTCGGCGCGGGTGTGTACGTGATGTGGGGTGGGCGCGAGGGGATGGAGTGCGACGCGGCCAAGGACATCCGCCTCGCCCTCGACCGCTACGCCGAGGCCGTCAACGCCTGTTGTGCGTACGTCCGCGACCGCGGGTACGACCTCGTGCTCGCCATCGAGCCCAAGCCCAACGAGCCCCGCGGCGACCTGTTCCTCCCGACCGTCGGCCACGCGCTCGCGTTCATCGGCGAGCTCGAGTATCCCGAGATGGTCGGGCTCAACCCCGAGTTCGCCCACGAGACCATGTCGGGCCTGTCGTTCCACCACGCGGTCGCGCAGACGCTGTGGCACGACAAGCTCTTCCACATCGACCTCAACGCCCAGCGCATCGGCAAGTACGACCAGGACTTCCGCTTCGGGTCGGAGGGTGTGCAGGACGCCTTCTACCTGGTGAAGCTGCTCGAGGACGCCCGCTGGCCCGGCATGCGCCACTTCGACGCCCACGCCTACCGCACCGAGAGCGTCGAGGGCGTGTGGGAGTTCGCCCGCGGATGCATGCGCACCTACCTGATCCTGAAGGAGAAGGTGGCGCGCTTCCACGCCGACCCCGAGATCGCGGCGGCGGTGCGCGACGCGCAGGCGGCGCGCCTGGCCGAACCGACCCTGTCCGAGGGCGCGACGCCGGAGGCGTTCGCGGCGCTGCGCTCCGAGACGGTCGACATCGACGGACTCGCTGCGCAGGGCTACGGTCACGAGCGGCTCGATCAGCTCGTGACCGAGCTGCTGCTGGGGGCGCGCTGATCGTTCGGCCGTCGTAGAGGGGACACGGGCAGGTGCCACTGGTGCTCGGGATCGACTCGTCGAC
>JACDBD010000200.1 GCA_013695115.1 Actinomycetota bacterium
GGTATGCCGGGCCCGTCGTCGTCGACGCGCAACACGACCGCACCGTAAGTTTCGGCGAGCGACAACACGACGCGCCCGCGGGCGTGTCGGGCGGCATTGTCGACCAGGTTGCGTAGCATGCGTCGGAGTTGAAGCCGGTCGCCGAGCACCTGGCCGGCCGACACGTCGGCGGTGTCGACGTCGAGCGGGGTGGTGAGTCGAAGACGGCGTGCCTCGTCGAGCACGACATCGTCGACGTCCACGGGCTCACGGTGGAGGCGCAGCGTGCGTTCGTCGACGCGCGCCAGCCACAGCAAGTCTTCGACCAGCTGCTCGAGGCGGAGATCCTCGGCCAGGACTGTGTCGGCCAGGTCCGTCACCGAGGTCCCTTCGGGATGAGAGCGGGCCACCTCGGAATGCTGGCGGATGGTGGTAACGGGGCTGCGCAGCTCGTGCGACGCGTCCGAGACGAACCGCCGCTGACGCGCCTGGGAGTCCTCGAGCCGGCCGAGCATCTCGTTCATCGTGTCAGCGAGGCGGGCAATCTCGTCGTGTCCCGGTGGGTGAGGGATGCGCCGGTGCATCTCGGCGGCCGAGATCGCCGCGACCTCGGAGCGGATCCCCTCTACCGGCGCAAGCGCTCGTCCGGTAAGTAGCCAGGCGCTGGTGCCGACGACGAGGAGCAGCAGCGGGATCCCGGCCATCAGCACGTCGGACACGATCCCGGTGGTCTCGCCCACCGATTCGAGGGACCGACCTACGAGCACCGTGAACGACCCCGACCCAGCGTCGGCTCCCTCGGCAACGACCAGGAACTCCTCGTCGTCGCCGATCGGGAGCCCGCTGAGCCGGGCTGTGCGTCCCGGGCGTAGCGCGGTAACGGCCGGCTCGCCCTCCACGTTCGCGGTGGAGGCGACCACGCGGCCATCGGCGTCGAGCACCTGGACGAGGAGATCCTCCTCGTCGTCGACCGCCAGGCCGCCCGGTGGCGTCCCACTCTCGAGGATCTCGGCGACGTCCTGGGCGCGCAGCTCCGCCGAGGTGCGCACGTTGTCGGTGAGCGAGCGTCGCAGTACCGCGACAAGGGTGATCGCGCCCGCCACCAGCGCCAGCCCCACGACGAGCACCGCCACCGCCGTGACACGCACCCGCACCGTCGCGACCTGCGCCCGCCAATGCGCCCACCGCGACGGCGGCTTAGCCACCATCGCCCGCGAGCCGGTAGCCCGCGCCTCGCCTGGTCTCGATGGCGCGTCGACGGAAGGGCCGGTCCAACTTGTTCCGCAAGCGCCGCACATACACCTCGACGATGTTGGGATCGCCTTCGAAGTCGTAGTCCCACACATGGCCCAGGATGTCGCGCTTGGACACGACCGTACCCTTGTGGCGCAGGAGAAACTCCAGCAACGACAGCTCCCTGGGCGTGAGCTCCAGCTGCGTCCCATCGCGCCAAGCCCGGCGCTCGCCCGGGTCCAGGCGCAAGTCGCCAGCCTCGAGGACCACCGGACGCTCCCGCGCACCCCGCCGCAGCAGCGCACGCAAGCGCGCGACGAGAACCACGTGCGAGAACGGCTTGGTCAGGTAGTCGTCGGCGCCCGAATCGAGTGCCTCGGCCTCGTCGAACTCCCCGTCCTTGGCCGTCAACATCAGGATCGGCGTCCAGTTCCCCTCATCTCGAAGCGTTGAGCAGATCCGATACCCGTTCACGCTTGGCAACATGATGTCGAGCACGATGAGGTCGTAGGGTTGCTCGCGGGCCAGCCACAGCCCATCCGCGCCGTCGAGCGCGACGTCGACCGCGAAGCCCTCGGCCTCCAGGCCGCTCTTCAGCCCCGCGGCCAGCCGCTTCTCGTCCTCGACGACGAGGACCCGCATCCAGGCTCCGTCCTCACGGTGCGCCGTATCTCACGCTGACTCCGAACCACCTCGCACCATACGGGCCCGTCCCTGAACAAACGCTGAACGCTGCCAACGCGGTCAAGCGGCAGGAGGCGACGCGAACAACCGCGCCGCCCGCTTCTACGAGACCCTCGACACTCGCGGCTACTTACGATCCCGCCGCCCGAACCGTCGAGATCGCGATCGAGCTACCGCAGAGCGCAGAATGGGTGTCGGAGGGGGGACTTGATGCTCAGCGCCACTCGGCGCGTCTCACTCAGACAGTGTCGCTCGCTGCGTGATGACCGTCGCTTTGGCAAGGTGGCCGGGCCTGATTTGCTGACCTGCGCTTCAGGCCGGAAACGCGGGTTGACCTGCGAAAACAGTTCCCGACATCTCCCGACGTTTCCCGTCCTCATGTGTCCAATCTGTGTCCTCGGAGCGCGTGGTTCGGTGACGAGCTCATGCGCGATGCGCCGCAGCTCGAGTCGTCGCTCGTCGGGCGTGGCGTCGGTGAGCTCGAATTGGTCACGGTGCATCTCGACTACACAGCTCGCTCAGCCTGGTAGATGGCGCGACGCTCCTGGTCGAAAAGCACCCCGGCGAACGGCGTCACTTGGCGAAGACCTCGGGCTCGTTGGCTGGTCGAGACTGATACCTCGACAACCCGCGAGATAGGTCCACGAAGGAGCCGACCCCACTCCGCGAGCCAAGGCTCCGCGCTCCTGTCTTGGTGGGCGCGCCGCATCACCGCGAGGTTGCGTCGTGCCTTCGCCAGCACACCCTCCGGATCCGCGGCCAGCTTGGCAACGATGGCGCGGTGCAGCGCGAGGCTCCGTCGCTCTTCGCGCGTGAGACGCGCGACCCCGTCGTGCGTGACCCGCGTGTAACTCAGGTCGAGCCGCATGCCCGCCGCCTCCAGCAGCCGGCAGAGCGTGGAGAGCCGAGGCTCCTTCGATCCTCGCTCGTACGCAGCCACGGTGGCGCCGGATGTTCCTGCTCGCGTGGCGAGCTCGCGCTGGGACAACCCTGCCTCGATTCGGGTGGCGAGGAGGACGACTGCCGCCGGCGGTGGTTGGCCTGTGCGTCGCGTTGGCTCCACGCTGCTATCTTATCGGATAGCGGCGCCCCCTTGCTGGGGTAAAGCTCGTCCTCCCGGCCTACGTGGCTCGCTTTCGGCTAGACGTCCGGGCAGCGTCGCCGTCTC
>JACDBD010000421.1 GCA_013695115.1 Actinomycetota bacterium
CATCATCGTGGTCTTCGCCGCCTTCATCACGCCGAGCCAAGACCCCTACTCCCTGCTGTTCATGGCCGGGCCCATGTACGTCTTCTACGAGCTCAGCATCGTTCTCGGCAGGGTGCTCAAGCGATGAACGACCAAGCAGAGACGGTGCTTTCGAGAGGTTCGAGAAAATCGTCATCCAACTTCGGTCGCAGCCCCGTACACGAGAAGAACGAAGCGACACGGCGGTTCGCCGTCGAAGCACACACCCCGTGAAGGCGATGGACGAGGAGTTGACCATGTCAGTGGACGACCGAGCCCTCGGTGAGCTGATCGAGGAATCGCAAGACCTCCAGTCGGACGCGATGCGCCGAGCATGCTCGACGATCCCCGACCTCGAGGACGTGCGCGAGGAAAGCCGACGGGAGGAAGTCGACCCCGACGAGGTCGCCCGGTTCAACGAGAGCCGACGTGGCCTGTTGAAGGACCTCGGACTCGGAGCGGGCGGCTTCGCGCGACGGGGGGCGCTGGCCGGCGGCTTGGGCGCCGCCTTGGCGGCGCTGATCGTCTCCCCCGCGAGCGCCGCCAAGAAGAAGAAGCTCGACGTCCAGATCCTCCAGACCGCCTCGTCGCTGGAGATCCTGGCGATCGCCACCTACGACGCCGCGCTGGGCCTCCCGTTCATCAAGGACGGGAACGAAGTCGTGGTCACCTTCGCCGAGACGACGATGATGCAGCACGACGAGCACCGCAAGGCGTTCCAAGCCCAGACCAAGGCGCTCGACGGAAAGAAGCAGAAGCAGCCCAACCCGAAGTACGCGCCGGTCGTCGAGGAGGCGAAGCCCGGCCTGCAGACACCGCTGGACGTGGTGAACCTGGCCGCCACTATCGAGCAGGTGGCCACCGAGACCTACCTCGCCGACCTGTCGATGTTCAGCAACAAGAAATCGAAGTCGATCATGGCGAGCGTGATGGGTGTGGAGTCCCAGCACCTGGCGACGCTGCGCGCGGTTCGGGCGCTGCTCGAAGGCGGCGGTGCCGATCTGATCGCTATCCCGACTGATGTCGCGGCGCTGCCGGCCGCGGCCGGAAGCGTGGCGTTCCCGGACCCGTTCCAGGGCACCAGCATGGCCAGCCCTCCAGAGGAAGGTGCAGTGAAATGAGCGACGAGACCATCGACACCGCTGACCACGACATGTCCGCGCCCGAATTGACCGTTACTGCTCTCACCCGGCGGGGCTTCCTTGCCGCCACTGGAGCGGCGGGCGCCGCCGTAGCTGCCGCCACGGCGCTCGGCGGAGCCACCCCGGCGGGCGCATCCGCGACCCGCCCGGTCAAGGGCGGGGGCGGCAACAAGGATCTCGAGACCGCGGCCTTCGCCGCCAGCCTCGAGGTGCTCGCGGTCGGTACGTACACCGCTGCTCTCGACGCAGCCACCGCCGGGAGCCTCGGGCCGGTCCCCCCGGCGGGTGCCGAGTTCGTCACCACCGCCATGTCGCAGCACCAGGCGCAGCTCGACAGCTGGAACGAGGTGCTCACCACCAACGGCCAAGCCGAGGTGACAGAGCCCGACCCGGCTCTCAAGGCGACGGTCGACGAGGCATTCGGCCAGGTCACCGACTTCGTAGGTGCCGCCGAACTCGCTCTGATGCTCGAGCAGATCGCGGCCGCGACCTACCTGCAGGCGATCCCCAGGTTAAAGGCGCCGGACGCGATCGAGCTCGCAGGTTCCATCTACATCATCGACATGCAGCACGCCGCAATCCTCAACTTCGTGCTCGGCGAGTACCCCGTCCCCGAGACGTTCGCATCCACGGACGACGCGGCGCAGCCCTCATAACCCGTGAGGTCACGCGCCCTGGAGCCAGGGCGCGCCTAGCGCGTGACGCGCTAACCGCTTTCCACCCGGGCGCGCTTGCCCGCGCGGCCGCGCACGGTCTGGTCGAGTACGGCCTTGCGGAGGCGCACCGACTTCGGCGTCGCCTCGACGAGCTCGTCGGGGGCGATGAGTTCGAGCGCGTACTCGAGCGAGACCGGTCGCGGTGGCGCCAGGCGGATCATGTCGTCGGCCGCGGCAGCACGGTGGTTGGTGAGCTTCTTCTCCTTGGTGGGGTTTGCATCGATGTCCTCGGCGCGCCCGTTCTCACCGATGATCATCCCCTCGTAGACCTCCACCCCGGCCCCGACGAAGAGCTCGCCCCGCTCCTGGATGCCCATGAGCGAGTACGCCGTCGTCATCCCGCGCCGGTCGGCCACGAGGGAACCGGTCGAGCGTGTGCGCAGCTCGCCGTGCCACGGCTCGTATCCCTCGAACACCTGGTGGAGCAGCCCGGTGCCGCGGGTCTCGGTGAGGAACTCGGTGCGGAAGCCGACGAGCGCGCGCGCGGGCACGAGGTACTCCATGCGCACCCAACCTGTGCCGTGGTTCACCATCTGCTCGAGGCGACCCTTGCGCACTGCCAGCATCTGGGTGACGGTGCCGAGGTGCTCCTCGGGCACGTCGATCGCGACCCGGTCGACCGGCTCGTGCACCTTGCCGTCCACCTTCTTGGTGACCACCTCGGGCTTGCCGACGGTGAGCTCGAAGCCCTCACGCCGCATCGTCTCGACCAGCACCGCGAGCTGGAGCTCGCCGCGTCCCTGCACCTCCCACGCGTCCGGGCGGGCCGTCGGCAGCACGCGCAGCGAGACGTTGCCGACGAGCTCGGCGTCGAGCCGGCTCTTCACCAGGCGGGCGGTGAGCTGGCTGCCCTCCTGGCCGGCGAGCGGCGAGGTGTTGATCCCGATGGTCATGGCCAGGCTCGGGTCGTCGATGTGGATGACCGGGAGCGGCCGGGGGTCGTCGGGGTCGGCGAGCGTCTCGCCGATGGTTACCTCGGCGAGCCCCGCGATCGCCGCGATCTCGCCCGGTCCGGCCTCGGTGGCGTCGACGCGTGCGAGCGCCTCGGTCAGGTAGAGCTCGGTGATCTTCACGGTCTGGACGGTGCCGTCGGCGCGGCACCATGCGACGGGCGCGCCGCGCCGCAGGGTGCCCTGGCGCACCCGGCACAGCGCGAGCCGTCCGACGTACGGCGACGCGTCGAGGTTCGTGACCAGCGCCTGGAGTGGGTGCTCGGGGTCGTGCTCGGGCGCGGGAACACGCTCGATGAGGAGCTCGAGCAGCGACTTGAGACCACCCTCGCCCGCTGGGCCCGGCAGCCGGAGGTCGGGGTCGTCGGCGTCGAGCGACGCCCGACCGGCGCGGGCGTTGCTGTAGGCGATCGGGAAGTCGATCTGGTGCTCGTCGGCGTCGAGGTCGAGGAACAGCTCCTCGATCTCGTGCACCACCTCGCCGACCCGGGCGTCGCCGCGGTCCACCTTGTTCACGACGACGATGACGGGCAGGCGGGCCTCGAGCGCCTTCCGGAGCACGAAGCGGGTCTGGGGCAGGGGGCCTTCGGCCGCATCGACGAGAAGAAGAATGCCGTCGACCATCGTGAGCCCCCGTTCGACCTCGCCGCCGAAGTCGGCGTGCCCGGGCGTGTCGATGATGTTGATCTTCACCCCGCCGTACCGGACCGACGTGTTCTTGGCGAGGATGGTGATGCCCTTCTCGCGTTCGAGGTCGTTCGAGTCGAGCACCCTGTCGACCACTTCCTGGTGGGCGCGGAATGCCCCGGTCTGGCGCAGCAGCGCGTCGACCAGCGTGGTCTTGCCGTGGTCGACGTGGGCGACGATCGCCACGTTGCGGATGTCGTTGCGCGCGCGCACGGAGAGGCCTTTCGGGTTGAACGGGGGAGGAAACCAGTCTACCGGGAACCCTCAGAGCAGGTGTTCGAACTCCAGCTCGTGGCGGACGGGGATGCCGTCGTTGCCAGTTGCCGGGATGGCTGGTTTGAGCCTGCGTGACTCCGTCACCGCGTCGCGGTGGAACGCTACGAGATCCCAACCGTGGCGCTGGTAGAAGCCGATCGCGTTGATGTTGTCGTTGGTCGTCACCAGCCACGCTCGGCGGCAGCGTTCCCGGGCCGCGAGCTCAACCGCCGCGGCGAGGAGCGCGGCTCCCGCCCCCACCGCGCGGACCGTGGTGGCGATGAACACGATCTCGAGCTCGTCGCCGCCGACGCGGTGCAGGAGGGCGCCGGCCCGCTCGCCCTCATGACTGGCCACGAGACCGGGGAGCTCGAGCCCGTCGTGAAGGTGGCCGCGGCTCACGATCATCGGTCCCGCGGTCTCCTCCCGGAGCACGCGTTCGAGCCAGGCGCGGTCGCCGTACTCGAGCGGCCGAACGTCAAGCATGGAGCGATCATGCCAGCGTCGCGAGAGTGACTGACGAGGGCGATGTTTCTGGAGTTCTGTCACATCCCCTCCGTACAATCCAAAGTATGAGGTTGTCGGAGCTGCGCCGCGGGATTCGCGAGTACGCGAGTGCGTTCGATCCTGCGTTGATGTCGGCGCGTGATGCGGCGCGGGTTCGCGACGAGGCGAGCGCGATCAAGAAGTCGGCGGCCGCGATCGAGGCGCTGGCGGCCGCTCGGGTGGCCGAGACGAGCGTCTGGAAGAAGACCGGTGAACGTTCCGCCGCCCACGAGCTGGCCGCGGCCACCGGCACGTCCATCGCGCAAGCGAAGGAGACCCTCGACACCGGCCGGCTTCTCTCCGCGCTCCCCGCAACCTCGAAGGCGGTGCGACGCGGCGACCTCTCCATGGAGCAGGCGTCCCTGGTCGTGGGCGCGGCCTCGGCCGATCCGGAGGCCGAGAAGAGTCTGCTCGAGACCTCGCGGTCCGGGTCGCTGGGTGAGCTACGCGATGCGTGCGCCCGCACGAAGGCAAACGCCTGCGACCGGGAGGAGCGACGGCGCCGGATCCACGAGCGGCGCGGGCTGCGCAGCTGGGTCGACGGCGAGGGCACCGGACAGCTGCACCTGAACGACAACCCCGAGCGGGTCGCCGAGATCATGGGCGAGCTGGCACCGACTCGGGACCGACTCTTCAAGCAGGCCCGGAAGGACGGCCGGCGTGAATCCTCCGAGGCGTACGCCGCCGACGCCCTTCACCGGGTCGTCTGTCGCCGACGCGGCCGAGCCAACGCCCCCTCCGGCACCGCCAAGGTGCTGGTGCGCGTCGACCTGGAACGGCTGCTCAGCGGCGCGGCGGTGGGCGACGAGGTCTGCGAGATCGCCGGGTACGGGCCCGTCGCCGTCTCCGCCGTCCAGGAGATGCTCGAGACCGGCGACCCGTTCCTCGCCGCAATTGTTATCAAGGGCAAGGAAGTCGTCGGCGTCGCCCACCTCGGGCGCCGGCCGAATGCCCACCAGCGCAGCGCGCTCGAATGGCTCTACCCGACCTGTGCCGCCGAAGGCTGCAACGCGCTCACTTTCTTGGAGTTCGACCACCGCGATGACTGGGCCACCACGCACCGGACGGTCTTCGACCTCCTCGACCGGCTCTGCTCCCACCATCACGACCTCAAGACCAGAGACAAATGGGCCCTTGTCGACGGACAGGGCAAGCGCGCGTTCGTTGCGCCCGACGATCCTCGCCATCCTCGAAGTTCCACGCCGCTGGCGGCGGCGTGAGGGTCTAGGCGATCGCGGCGGCGACCTCGTTGGCGACCGCCTGCATGCCGGCGAGGTTCGGATGCACGGGGGCAGCCAGCGGGACGAAGACCGCCGGCTCGACCCATCTGGTCACGGGGTCCTTGCACGCATCGTGCCCGATGCCGGCGGTGTAGGCGTCGACCAACACGGCGCCGTTGGCTGCGGCTTGGTCGGCCAGCATCTGGTTGAGCTGTTTCTGGACTCCTCGCAGGAAGGGGACGTCGGCGGGGTTGATCGGCATCTGCGGTGGGCAGCCCTCGATGCCGGTGATCGGATCGGGACCCTCAGGGAAGATCGGGAGATAGTTCGTGACGAGGATGCGCGCCTGGGGCGCGAGGGAGCGGATCGCGTCGAGCACTACGTCGACCTTCGGCGCAGTCGCGGCGATGCGCTCGCTGAGGGGTGGGGTGAACGAGTTCTGGCAGCTCCCACCGGTGAGGAACGCCTGGCCGCACGTCGTCGCGACGTTCGAGAAGCCGATGTCGTTCCCGCCGATGCCGATCGTCACCAAGCCGGTGGTCAGGCTCAAAGCGTTGAACTGAGGCGGATTCGGGCCGGGATCGACGCCCTGCTCCTCCATCATGTGCCTGGTCTGGGCGCCGCTGCAGCTCACGTCGACGAACTTCGGCAGGCCGGTCGAGGGCGCGACCAGGTGCGGGTAGTTGTTGCTCGAGCGCAGGCAGCCGGCGGTGGGACCGGTGTCCTGCACGGGGATGAGCGGCCCGGCGACGAACGAGTCACCGAGCGCGACGTAGGTGTCGGGCGGCGGGAGCGTCGGCCCCGGCGCCTTCTTGATGGGGCGGCAGGCGACGAGCGCGAGCGTGCACAGCGCGAAGACGAGCACGATCCGGCGAGCCTTCATCGAGCATCCTCCAGGTCAGAGCGCCATATTGGAGCGCGTTCGGGGTGAAGGGGGCAAGCCGGGCGGTTACGTCACGTCCTCGCGGCTCACCGTGACCGCGTCGAGCACGTCGGGCAGGGGATCGACGCCGATGCCGGGACCGTCGGGCACCGCCAGCTGGCCGTCGTCGAGCACGAACGGCGGCGTGAGGTCGCGCTCGAAGTA
>JACDBD010000223.1 GCA_013695115.1 Actinomycetota bacterium
AACGGCACCACCGCGACCGGCTCGACGTGCTCGGGAAGCCCGACGATGGCGCGCAGATCGGCGGCGAGCGCGGCCGTCAGCGTCGTGAGCGCCGAGCCCAGCCCGATGGCATTGGCGGCCAGGAGCAGGTTCTGCACCGCCGGGAACGTCGACGACGCCACCGTCGCCGGGTGGCAGCGCGTGGTGTCCGCGCCCACGACGACGACGACCGGCGCTGCGCTGACGCCGCCGGTCGCGCCCCGCTCGACGTCGGCGAACAGCTGCGGGGCGAGCCTCCCTTCCGAGTGGGCGCGCCCGCCCTCTTCCCACAGGCGGCGGGTGAGGGCGCCGATGTGCTCGCGCGTGGCGGCATCGCTCACGGCGACGAACACCCACGGCTGGCTGTTCTCGGCACTGGGCGCGAACGTCGCTGCCTCGAGCACACGCTCGATGAGGTCGTCGGCGACGGGCTCGTCGCGGAACGACCGGCACGCCCGCTGGGCGCGTACGACCTCGAAGAAGGAGGGCTCCTCGTTCACGCCGGCCGTTCGCCCAGGCGCCGGAAGCTGTTGACGTACATGATCCTCAGCTCGGGCGTGAACGCCCACCGGTCGAGTGCCTCGGTGCCCGGCTCGCCCAAGTGCCTCACGACGAGGCGCGGCATCTCCTGGAACGCGACCTCGGGATCGTCGGTGTCCATCTCGTAGAAGTGCATGAAGCGCGGGTCACCGCCGGCGACGTTCTCGTAGGGCGTGATCATCGCGAACCCGGGCACGCCCACTTCGGCGATGTGACGGATGTGCACGAAGTCGGCCCAGTCGCGGAGGGCCTGGGCCTGATCCGGCTCGCGCGGGCTGATGAGGACGAGCGACAGTCCGATCGTGGGCTTGCCGGTGAGGCGCCCCTGAGCCGGACGGGGGTAGCGACGGAAGCGATGCCCGGTGACGCCGTCGGGCACGGGCGGGGCGGCGAAGCCGTCGCTGACCTCGTACACACCGAGGAGCCCGAACTCGGGCAGCTTGCGGGGGAGATCGTCCCGGTCACGGGAGACGTTCTCCCACCACGTCGCGCGCTCCGCACCCGTGAGCGCGAGGACATGCGGCACGCGCTCGCTGACGTACTCGTCGACCGCGCGATCGGTCATCTCGAGGTACAGGCCCGGTGTCAGGCGGTCTTCCATCGTTGCGGAGCTTACGGTTCGATACCCAGCAGCGCGCACGGGTTGGTGCAGGCCATCCTGCGCAGCTCGACTTCGGACAGCCCCTCGTCCGCGAGCGCGTCGACATACGACTGGAACCCCTCGGCGGGAGGCACGTTCACCTTCTGGCCGAAGTCGGTGGCGAGCGTGCAGCGGCCGACGCCGATCGCACGGGCCGCCGCCGCCATCACCTCGGGCGGCCGGGTGGCCAACGCGCCCAGGCAGGTGAGCGCGCACAGCTCGATCGTGGCCCCGAGGTCGGCGAGCTCGACGCACTGGTCGACCGACAGGTTCGGGCCCGCCAGCTCCTCCAGCGCGTGGGTGACGAGCACCCGGCCCCGTCTCCCGAACTCGTTCGTCACCGCGAGGTGCTCCTCCCACGTGACGTGGCCGGTGGCGAGGATGGCGCCGAACTCCTCGACCAGGTCGAGGATCTCGCCGGTCTCGGGGAGGAGCGCGCCCGCGTCGTCGGTCACCGAGAGGCCGGGGCCCGGGATCCCGAGCTGGGCGCCGACCCCGTTGAGCTGATCCTGGCGGCTCGTGAGCGTCGGCAACCAGACGATCTTGGCGCCGACACGGAGCGCGGTCTCGACCGCCGCGGGGTTGACGCCGCCTACCTCGCGGTCGCAGCAGATGCCGCCGAACACACGCACGCCGCTGATGACCCGATCGACGATCGCGGCCACGGCCGCGGTGGGGTAGTCGTGCGACTTCAGCACGAGGGCGGCATGCCCGGCCTCGGCCGCGTCGCGCGCGGCTTCGAGCGCGTCGACCGAGCGTTCTCGGTGGGCGTCGGGGCCGAAGTGGCAGTGCAGGTCGGCCGCGCCGCGCAGATCGACTGTGCCCATACGTCAGTCGTCGAGGCGGAAGCCGATCTTCATCCCGACCTGGAAGTGACCGACCTCACCGTCCTTGATCCACCCGCGGATCTCGGTAACCTCGAACCAGTCGAGATTCCGCAGCGTCTGGCCGGCGCGCGATACACCGTTGCGTACCGCGTCCTGGATGCTCGCTTCCGACGTGCCCACGACCTCGGTGATCCGGTACGTGTGCGGTGACTCCGTCATGCATCCTCCTCGGCTCGGGCCAGTCACGCTAATGCGAACCTCCCGGTAACGTTGCGACCGATGTCGGCAAACCGCGTACGCAGCGCGCCCGCGCCGGGTGAGGCGCCGATGCCGGCCCCGAACGCGGCGGCGTTGCTGCGGCGGAACGCGACCGATTCCACGATCCGCGACCGTCCGGCACTGAAGTTCGAGGACCGGATGTGGACCCACGCCGAGTACGTCGCAGAGTCGACCCGATGGGCGAACCTGTTTCTCGCGCGGCAGCCGGCCGACCGCGCCCTCCACGTCGGCGTCCTGCTCGACAACATCCCCGAGTACCTCTTCGCCCTCGGCGGCGCCGCGCTGTCGGGTTCGGCGGTGGTCGGGCTCAACCACACCCGCCGGGGCGAGCACCTCCTCCGCGACATCGAGCACACCCACGTCGGCCTGATCGTCACCGAGCCCGGCCACGAGGCGCTGCTCGAACCCATTGCCGACGACCTCCCACCCGCCCTTGTGGTGGGTCCCGATCTCGACGCCGCGCTCGCCGAGCACCGCCAAGACGATCCCGGCCTCGACCCCGAGCCCGACACGGTCTGGGGGCTCATCTTCACGTCGGGGACATCCGACGCGCCCAAGGCCGTGATCTGCACCCAGCGGCGGTTCATGGTCACCGGCAACCGCATGGGCATCATCATGGGCGTCGCGCCCGACGACGTCGGCTACGTGTGCATGCCGCTGTTCCACTCGAACGCGCTCATGGTGGGGTGGGCGCCCTCGATCGTCTACGGCGCGGCCGTCGGTCTCGGCCGGCGCTTCAGCGCGTCGCGCTGGCTGGGCGACGTGCGCGGCTACGGGGCGACCTGGTTCAACTACACCGGCAAGCCCCTCGCCTACCTGCTCGCGACCCCGGAGCGGCCGGGCGATGCCGACAACCCCCTCCGGGTGGCGTTCGGCAACGAAGGCTCACCCGAGATCGTCGATGCGTTCGCCCGTCGTTTCGACGTCGAGGTCATCGATGCCTACGGCGCGACCGAGGGTGGAGTCGCCGTGAACCGTGACGCCGAGGAGCGGCCGGGGGCGCTGGGTGAGGCCGACGCCGCGGTCAAGGTCGTCGACGAGGACGGCAACGAGCTGCCGCCGGCCCGCATCGAACCGGCGACGGGACGCGTGCTCAACGCCGAGGAATGCGTGGGTGAGATCGTCAACACCGCCGGCCTCGGACCGTTCGAGGGCTACTACAACAATCCCGAGGCCAACGAGCGCACCACGCGGTTCGGCTGGTACTGGACCGGCGACCTCGGCTATCTCGACGTCGACCGCTACCTCTACTTCGCCGGGCGCACCGCCGACTGGATCCGGGTCGACGGCGAGAACTTCCTGGCGGCACCGATCGAGGCCGCCCTCGCCCGTCACCCCGACGTGGTGCTCGCGGCCGTCTACGGCGTTACCGACGACGAGGCCGGCGACCAGGTCATGGCGGGCCTCGTGCTGGGGGACGGCATCGCGTTCGACCCGGCCGGCTTCGCGCGCTGGCTCGACGCCCAGGCCGACGTCGGCCCGAAGTGGCGGCCCCGCTACGCGCGCATCCTGCGCGACCCGCCCACTACCGGCACCAACAAGATCGTGAAGCGGGCGCTCGTACACCAGAAGTGGCGGGCCGATCTCACCGCCGGCGATCCGGTCTTCGTGCGTCTCCGCGGCGACGACGACTACCGGTCGTTCACCGACGATGACGAACGGGCGCTGCACGACTCGTTCGTGCGTAACCAGCGCGAGCGGTTCTGGGATCTCTGAGCGATGGATCTGTCGTTCACGCCCGAGGAGGAGGCGTTCGCCGCGGAGGTCCGCGCCTGGCTCGGGGCCAACCTCGAGTTACCGCCGCGGTTCGGGTCGCTGGACGAGGAGATCGAGTGGGGCCGGGCCTGGCAGGCGAAGCTGGCCGCGGACCGGTGGGTCGGCATCCACTGGCCGGCCGAGTACGGCGGCCGGGGCGCTTCGCCGGTGCAGGTGGCCATCTTCAACATGGAGTACGCCCGCTCCCGTGCGCTCCAGCCGGTGAACCGGGTGGGCATCAACCTGGCCGGCCCCACCTTGCTCGCCCACGGCACGGAGGCGCAGAAGCAACGCTGGCTCCCGGCCATCCTCGACGCCCGCGAGATCTGGTGCCAGCTGTTCAGCGAGCCCGGTGCCGGCTCCGACCTGGCCGCGCTCGCCACCAAGGCGGCGCCCGCCGAGGGCGGGTGGCTGCTGTCGGGCCAGAAGGTGTGGACGAGCTACGCCCGCCAGGCCCGCTGGGGCATCTGCCTGGCGCGCACCGACAGCGACGCACCCAAGCACCGCGGCATCTCGTACTTCGTGGTCGACATGGACGCCTCGGGCATCGACGTGCGCCCGCTGGTGCAGATCACGGGCGAGGCCGAGTTCAACGAGGTGTTCCTCGACGAGGTGTTCGTCGCCGAGAACCACCTCGTTGGCGAGATCAACCAGGGATGGGCGGTCGCGAACACGACCCTCGCCCACGAGCGCGGCACCTCCTTCCCCTTCAAGGAGCAGGTCGTGCACGAGGTCTACCTCGACGAGCTCTACGCGCTGGCGGGGGAGCGGGGCGTGCTCGACGATCCCGAGTCGGCCGACGCGCTCGCGCAGGCGTTCGTGGAGCTGCGGGTGCTCCGGTTGCACAACTGGCGCACGCTCTCGCGCCTCGCGGAAGGCATCGAGCCCGGCCCGGAGTCGAGCTGGGTGAAGCTGGCCTGGACCGACATGACCCAGCACCTCTCGGAGAGCGCGCTCGGCCTGCTCGGTGACGCCGCGCCGCTGTGGGTGGGGGCAGCCGAGAACCCCGCCGACGGGAAGTGGCAGCGCCAGTGGCTCTGGAGCAAGGCGGCGTCGATCGCCGGCGGCACGTCCGAGGTCCAACGCACGATCATCGGCGAGCGCATCCTCGGCTTGCCGCGCGGGTAGGTTGCGCGGCGATGGCTGAAGTGCGAGCTACCGGTCTCGACCACATCGTGCTCAACGTCGCCGACGTGGAGCGGTCGCTGGCGTGGTAC
>JACDBD010000238.1 GCA_013695115.1 Actinomycetota bacterium
ACGAGGTCCAGGAGCTGCTGGGCGTCGAGCGCGACCGGCTGCGCATCGTGCCCCACGGCGTGGCGATGCCCGCGCCCGATCCGGCGCGCGCGAGCGAGTTCGTCGCCGGGCGCGGAATCCCCGAGCCCTACGTGCTCTGGTTGGGCACCCAGGAGGAGCGCAAGAACGTGCTCGCGGTGCTCGACGCGTTCGAGCAGGTCGCGCGGGTCGACCCGGCGGTGACGCTGGTGGTCCACGGCCCCCAGGGCTGGCTCGGTGCCGAGGTGGCCGACGGGATCCGCCGCCGCCGCCTCGAAAACCGCAGCCGGGTCAGCGAGGGCGGGTTGACCCGCGAGGAGCTCGCCGCGCTGTACTCGCGGGCGAGCGTGTTCGTGTTCCCGTCGATCTACGAGGGGTTCGGCCTCCCGGTGCTGGAGGCGATGGCGTGCGGCGCGCCGGTGATCACGTCCGACCGGTCGGCCATGCCCGAGTCGGCGGGCGACGCCGCCGTGCTCGTCGACCCCGACGACCACGACGCCCTCGGTGACGCCCTCGGTGACCTGCTGGCGGACGGCGACGCCCGCGCCGACCTGACCCGCCGGGGCCGGGCGCGGGCCGCCGACTTCAGCTGGGAGGTCACCGCCCGCAGCACCTGGGACGTCTACGAGGAGCTGATCGACACGTGAGCGGCCCCGCGCCGCGGTGGTCGGTGGTGGTGGTCAACTACGAGGCAGGGGAGCAGCTGGTCGGGTGTGTGCTCTCGCTGCTGGCCGACACCAGCGCCGGCGGGGCACCCGAGGTCGTCGTCGTCGACAACGGCTCGACCGACGGCTCGGCCGAGGAGTTGGCGGCGGCACTCCCCGGCGTCCGGCTGGTACGACCCGGCACCAACCTGGGTTACGCGACGGCGGCCAACCGCGGGATCGCGGCCACGACCGCACCGGTGGTCGCGGTGTGCAACCCCGACATCGAGCTGGAGCCCGGCACCGCCGCCGCCCTCCTCGCCCGCTTCGACGCCGAGCCCGACCTGGGGGCGCTGGGACCGATGGTGCGCAACCGCGACGGCTCCGTGTACCCGTCGGCCCGGTCGGTGCCCACTGTCGGCGACGCCGTCGGCCACGGCGTGTTCGGGCTCGTGCGGCCGTCGAACCGGTTCACTCGCCGCTACCGCGAGCTCGACGCCGACGCGAGCCGGGCGCGCGACTCCGATTTCGTCTCGGGCGCGGCCATCTGGCTGCGGCGGGGCGCGCTCGAGGCCGTCGACGGGTGGGACGAGGGCTACTTCATGTACGTCGAGGACGTCGACCTGTGCTGGCGCCTGCGCCGCGCCGGCTGGCGGGTCGCGTACGAGCCCGGCGGCAGCGTTGTCCACGTGCAGGGAGCGAGCACCGCGCGCCACCCGTACCGCATGATCCTCGAGCACCACCGGTCGCTGGCGCGGTTCGCGGCCAAGCGCTGGCACGGCGCGAAGCGGTTGCTCCTCGTGCCGGCGGCGGCGTTCCTCGCGGTCCGCGCCGTCGGCGCGATGGGAGCGCACGCGCTCGGGTGGCGCAGCCGGCAGCCGAGGGTCAGCGGGTAGCATCGACCCGACATGGCCAGGCCGACCAACCGCTACGCCCGGGCGCAGGCCCGGGCTCGTTACCGTAAGCCCAAGCGTTCGGGCTCCTCGCTCGGCTGGAACGTGGCCATCGGCGTCATCGTGATCCTCGGCGTCGCCGGGATCGTCGTGTCCCGCAGCGGCTCCGCGTCCGGTGGCGAGCCCAAGCTCGGCGACCACTGGCACGCCCAGCTGGCGGTGAACATCTGCGGCGGCTTCACCGAGCCCGCGCCCGAGTTCGAGTTCGACCCCGAGGGGAACAAGGTCGGCATCCATACCCACGGCGACGGCGTCATGCACATCCACCCGTTCACGTCCGGGGAGACCGGCGCCAACGCGACCATCGGGTTCTTCCTCTCCCACGACGGTGTGAACGGCCCCTTCGACGTCTCCGATGACTCGTTCGAGGTCTGGGAGGGCGGGCCCAAGGAGAACGGCGACCCGTGTGGCGATGGCCGGCCGGGCGAGGTGCGGTGGGCCGTGAACGGCGAGGAGCAGGACGGCAACCCCGGCGACTATCGACCGAAGGACAACGATCAGATCGTGATCGCCTTCCTCCCCGCCGGCGACGAGATCCCGCCGCCACCCGCCGTCACCCAGACGCAGGACTGATGCGGGCGATCGTCCTGGTGGGTGGCGAGGGCACCCGCCTGCGCCCGCTCACGTACACGACACCCAAGCCGCTCCTCCCCATCGCCAACGTCGCCTTTCTCGAGCGCCAGCTCGCCTGGCTCGGCC
>JACDBD010000239.1 GCA_013695115.1 Actinomycetota bacterium
GAGACCGAGCTCGAGACGTTCGGGGCCAACGCGGTCGAAGACTTCACCTGGAAGCAGCTCTTCGACACCGACGCCTGCACGATCTGCGGTCGCTGCACCTCGGTGTGCCCGGCGCACTTGACGGGCAAGCCCCTCGACCCCCGCGAGATCGTGCTCAAGGTTGGCGAGGTGATGACGGCGACGGGCGAGGCGAAGGTCTCCCCGCCGGTCGGTACGGACCCCGACATCACCATCGGCGCCGACTCCGTGTTCGAACGCATCACCGCGGAGGAGCTATGGGCGTGCACGTCGTGCAAGGCCTGCGACGAGATCTGCCCGGTGAACATCGAGATCCTCGACAAGATCCTCGACATGCGCCGGTACCTCTCGTTGATGGAGAGCGACTTCCCGCCCGAGCTCGGCAACACCTACCGCTCGATGGAGAACTCCCAGAACGTGTACGGGCTGAACCAGGGCGACCGGGGCGACTGGACGTCGAGCCTCGAGGGCGTCCCCGTCATCGAGCCGTCGGGCTCGTTCGACCACGAGTACCTGTACTGGGTGGGGTGCGCGGGCTCGTTCGACGACCGCAACAAGAAGACGAGCCGGGCCATGGCCAAGCTGCTCCAGCGGGCCGGCATCGACTTCGCGATCCTCGGGCCCAGCGAGCTGTGCACCGGTGACCCCGCCCGTCGCTCCGGCAACGAGTACATCTTCCAGATGCTGGCGATGCAGAACATCGAAACGCTCGACGGACTGGGCGTGAAGAAGATCGTGACCCAGTGCCCCCACTGCTTCAACACGCTGAAGAACGAGTACCCCCAGCTCGGGGGCAACTACGAGGTCGTGCACCACTCGCAGTTCCTGATGGAGCTGATCGACAGCGGCCGGCTGTCGCTCGACGGCGCCTCGCTCGAGGAGCGGGTGACGTACCACGACTCCTGCTACCTGGGCCGCCACAACGACGTGTACCTCGCCCCCCGCAGCGTCATCGGCTCGCTCGGCGGCATCGACGTCGTCGAGATGCCCCGCAACGGAACCCGGGGCTTGTGCTGCGGCGCCGGCGGAGCGCGCATGTGGATGGAGGAGCACACGGGCAAGAAGGTCAACATCGAGCGCACCGAGGAGGCGCTGGCCACCGGGGCCGAGCGCATCGCGGTGGCGTGCCCGTTCTGCTACGTGATGATAGACGACGGAGTGAAGGAGAAGCACCGCGACGGGGACGTCAAGGTCCAGGACATCGCCGAGGTCTTGGCCGAGGCGGTCGAGCAGACCGAACCCCCCGCTACGTCCACGGCGCCGCCCACGCCGGACGTCTGACTCGACGCCGACTCGCTCGACACCTCGGGCGCCGAGGAGTTCGCGCCCACGTTCACCGTGTCACGACCGGCCGCGGGGAGCGGGTCAGGAACCAGCCACAGGTGAGCACCAGTGCGATGGCCAGCACGATGACCGCGGTGCCCTGCCATGGCCACGGCCGGTCGGGGATGCCGGCATCGCCGACCGTGTCGAGACGGTCGATCTCGTCGAGCCGCACGAGACCGGTGTCGGTCACCCGGGGCGCGTCGCCGTCGACATCGGTGGCGAGGTCGTAGTCGAGGTCGCCCGCGGTCACGTCGAGCCGCAGGTAGGTGAACCAGGCCCGCTCGGGCACCCAGCCCATGTTGGTGTCGGTGCGAAGATCGTCGAGGAGGAAGGGGTCGGCCGGCTCGGAGCGTTCGAGCGTCAGGCCCGATCCCGCCAGGAGCTCGGGCTTCTCGTCGGTGAGGAGGAACACGTCGGCCTGGACGATCTCGTCGGCGGGCTTGCCCGTCGACAGGATGCGCAGCGGGACCCACGGCCGGTCGAGCGGGATCGACAGGTGGACCGGGATCCCGTCGCCGCCCTCGAACCCTTCGGCGACCGCGGCGGCAGCATCGAACTTGGCCGCCATGAAGTACGGAGACCGCTCGGCGTAGAACTCGAGCACCGCGGGCGTGTCCTCGGTGAGAGTGAAGCCCTGCTCGGCCGCCCAGGCGGCAACCTCCTCGCCGCCGCCGCGCAAGATCGTGACGTCGAGCGAGTCGATGCGGGTCTGCTGGAGCACCTCGACGTCGTCGGCCGAGCGCGGCGCCGCCTCGGCTTCCCCGGCCGCGAACGCCGGCGGCTCCACCTCCTGGCGCAGGCGCTGGAGCGTCCAGTCGCCGGCGCGCTCGACCGTGGTCGGCTCCCCCGGCAACGGGATGATCGAGCCGAACGACTCCTGGGTGCCGGCGAACTCGAAGTTGGTGATGTAGTGCTCGACGCCGTCGTGATGGGCAGCGAGTGTGGTGGTGCGCACGAGCTGCACGGCGCCGTTGGCCGCCACCAGGCTTCCGCACGCCCACGCCGTCGACGCGGTGGCGAGCACGGACACCACCACCAGGACGGCGAACGCGGAGATCCGACGCATGAGGTCCCCCTCTTCTCACGGGATGCGATTCGGGGGTTGGACGCTGCGGGGGGCGGGCCCGGTTCCCGGGAATCTCAGCGGGCGCGCGGCCCGGACCCGTAGTCACCGAAGGGGTCGTCGCGCTCGCGTACGGCGTCGCGGAACCCGACCTCCTGGGCCCGGGCCACGAAGTCGAGGCCCTCCTGGGTGTGGCGGGCGATGCCGTCGAAGAGGACGCCGAGGGTTCGGCTCGACGCCAGGCCCTGGTTCTCGACTGTTTGATTGCAGAGCAGCTTGAGCATGACGAGCTGGGTGGTCGGGACCTGCGCCATCCGCCGGGCGAGGTCGAACGCGTGGTCCTGGAGCTGATCGTCGGGGACGGTCTCGAGGACGAGCCCGATGCGGGCGGCCTCGGGCGCGGGGATCTCGTCGCCGGTCAGGAGGTAACGCTTCGCCCGCTCGAGACCCATCCGGTGCACCCACATCGCGGTCGTCGGCGTACCCCACACGCGCGACGGCGGGTAGCCGAAGGTCGCGCCCTCGGCGGACACGATGAGGTCGGCGCAGAGCACCATGTCGGTGCCGCCGGCGATACACCACCCCTGCACCGCGGCGATGGTCGGCTTCGACGCGTACCAGAGCTTCATGTAGGTGGCGACGAACCGGTTCATCATCCGGTAGTCGGCCACCGAGTCCCACACCCGATCGGTGCCCTCCCACGCCTGGGCCGCGGTCGACCAGTCGAGCCCGTAACCCGAGCAGAACGCCGGCCCCTCGGCCCGCAGCAAGATCACCCGCACCGCGGGGTCAGCGTCGTGGACCTCGATGGCGTCGGCGAGCTCATCGCGGAGCGCGGGCGTGATGGTGTTGTACTCGTCGGCGCGGGTGAGCCAGATCGAGCCGACGCCGTCCTCGACCTCGGTGCGCAGCGTCGTGTACTCGGACATGCCGGCGGCGGCGCGCTTACTCGTCGACGCCGAAGTTGAGGTAGTAGCGCGACGGGGTGGGCCCCCGCTGCCCCTGGTATTTCGACCCGGTGGCATCGCTGCCGTACGGCACCTCGGCCGGGGTCGTCATCTTCAGGAACGAGATCTGGCCGATCTTCATGCGGGGATAGAGCGCGATCGGCAGGGTGGCGACGTTGGAGAGCTCGAGCGTCAGGTGGCCGTTGAAGCCGGCGTCGACGAAACCCGCGGTCACGTGGGTGAGGAGCCCGAGGCGCGCCAGTGACGACTTGCCGTCGAGGCGGGCGACCAGGTCGTCGGCGATCTCCACCCGCTCGTAGGTCGACGCGAGGACGAACTCGTTGGGATGGAGGATGAACGCCCGCTCGTCGGCGACTTCGACCAGCTCGGTGAGGTCTTCCTGCGGCTCCTTCGGGTCGATGAACGGCGTCGTGTCGTTGCGGAACACCCGGAAGTACTTGTCGATGCGCAGGTCGACCGACGACGGCTGGATCGACGTCTCGTCGAGTGGGTCGATGACGATCCGCCCGGCGGCCAGTTCCTTGCGGATCGTCACGTCCGACAGGATCACGGCGGCGAGGTTATCGGCCCCCTTTGGTACCCTCACCGGCTCCGCGGGTGTAGTTCAGAGGTAGAACATCAGCTTCCCAAGCTGAGAACGCGGGTTCGATTCCCGTCACCCGCTCTCGCCATGAGCCTCAAGGCGCGACTTGACGAGCGGTGCGGGAGCGAGCTCGACCTCGTCAAGACGGTGCTCGCTGTGAGCCGGATTCCGTACGGACGGCCGAGCGTCCTCACTCCCGACGCCGTGCTCGACGAGTGGCACGGGACGTGCTCCACCAAGCACCTGCTCCTGGCCGAGATGGCCCGCGAGGAGTGGC
>JACDBD010000242.1 GCA_013695115.1 Actinomycetota bacterium
CGCCGAGACCGCCGCCACGTCGCCGGCGTCGACGTCGGCGACCACCACGTCCGCCCCCGCCGCGCCCAGCGCGACCGCGCACGACCGACCCAGGCCCGAGCCGCCTCCCGTGACCACCGCGACCTTGCCGTCCATCACCCCTGCCATGGCCGCCCCGTCATGCGTGCGCTCCCTCGCGTGGGTCCGCGTCCTCGAACAGGGCGAACGGTACTGTCGCCGTGGCGTAGGGGTGGAGGCCGTGGCACTCGCGGCGGTACCGGAGGGCACTCAGGCGAGGCGTGCCGTCGCCCCCGGCTCCGGTCGGCCCGCCGCATCGCCGCCCGGGCCCAGGCGCTGCTCTCCTACGTCGACGAGGTCGTCACGGTCAGCGACGAGTTCGGCCACCTCGTCTACGTGAGCCCGTCGGCTCAGACGCTGCTGGGCTTCGCACCCGACGCGCTCGCCAAGGAGCGGGGTCGGAGTCGCTTCGAGGTGTTACCCCGAGCTGCACCGCCGGTCAGGCGTGCACGGTCGCGGCGGGCTGGCGCCGCCCGCCCGGCTCCGAATGCTGCATCTGGGTGAACCTGGCCGCGCCCCAGGTCGCCGACCCCGACCTGTTCGGGACGGTGAAGCGCATCCTCGACCGCACCGGCCTCTCGCCCGACCAGCTCGGCCTCGAGCTCACCGAGACCACGCTCATGCACAGGCCGAGCCCGCCATCGCGCTGCTGGAGTCGCTGCACGACCTCGGCGTGGCCCTCGCGCTCGACGACTTCGACACCGGCTACTCATCGCTGTCGTACCTGCACCGCTTCCCGGTGGATGTACTCAAGGTCGACCAGTCGTTCGTGATGAACCTCGGCCGCGACCCCCGGACGTCGACCATCGTGAACGGCGTCACCGCCATGGCCCACGCCCTCGGGATGGTCGTCACAGGGCAACTTCCTGGCTCCGGCGATGCCGCGGGACGCGCTCGCCGATCTGCTGCTGGCGACCGAGCCCGCCGCGACCGGAGTGGCTCAGCACGTACGGTGATGGCCCCCGGGGAGGGCCACCGTGATCAAGCTGATCTGCTTCGTGAAGCGCAACCCCGCGCTGGAGCCCGAGGAGTTCCACCGTCATTGGCGCGAGCGCCACGCGGCGATCATCACCGAGACGCCCGACCTCGCCGGTCGCGTCGTCCGCTACGAGCAGAACCACCGTCCGCTCGACGACTACGGCCAGCCGGGGCGGACCGACTTCGACGGTGTCGCCATCCAGTGGTTCGATTCGATGGACGACTTCGTCGGGATGGTCTCGAGCGACGGATACCGCGACCGGCTCGGCCCCGACGAGGCGTTCATGCTCGATCGTGACGGGCTCCTCTGGATCCTCACCGAGCCCGAGGAGACCATGATCCCGGGGCCCGACCGACCCGGTACCGGGTGCAAGGTGCACACGATGCTACGGCGCAAGCCCGGGATGGCCGTCGAGGACTTCCACCGGTACTGGCGCGAGGTCCACGGGCCGCTCTTCCGCGACACGCCGGCAATGGCACGTCACGTCCTGCGGTACGAGCAGAACCGCCGTGCGGTCGACGACTACGAGCGACCCGGCGCGCCTGAGTACGACGGCGTGGCGATCCAGTGGTTCACGTCTCCCGACGATTTCTGGGCGATGGCGACCGACGAGGCGTATCCCGACACCATCGGCGCCGACAACGGGCGCTTTCTCGACATGGATGGCTTGAGATGGATCCTCACCGACAACGAGGAGGTCGTGATCGGATGAGCGAGCTCACGATGACCAAGACCGAGCGCGAGCAGTTCCTCGCCGGCGTTCATGTCGGCGTGCTCGGCATCGCCGCCGACGGACGGGCACCGCTCACGGTCCCGGTCTGGTACACGTACGAGCCCGGCGGCGAGGTTCGCTTCATCACTGGTGGCAACTCGCGCAAGGGCGTGCTCCTCGAGCAGACGGGACGGGCGAGCCTCTGCGCCCAGACCGAGACCGCGCCGTACCAGTACGTCAGCGTGGAGGGGCCGGTGACGATCGAGCAGAACGTCGATGCCGACGAGCGCCGTGCCATTGCCCACCGCTACCTCGGTCAGGAGTTCGGCGACGCCTACTACGACGCCACCGAAGCCGAGTCGGCCGACAGCGTGACCGTTCGCCTCACGCCAGAGCGCTGGCTGACCGTCGACTACGACAAGATGTTCGGCTAGCCGTTCAGCCCTCGGCGAACATCACCCGGGCGGCGGTCCTGACCTGATCGTGAACGGTCAACCAAACCGTGAGCGCACCGTCGGCGGCTGCCGTCCGCACCACGAGTTGCTCCCCCGGCTCGACCGCGCCCTTGTGCTCGAGCTCGGCGCCAACGATTCGGGTGCCCGGTGAAACCCGTGCCAGCTCGTCCTCCACCGGCTCCCAGTGGGCGGCGTTGTTGACGTGGCCGAGCACGTCGAAGTCGGTGGCCCGCAGCGGCCACGCTCGCGAGCCCGCGTCCGCCGATGGCGCCGGCAGCCGGAGGCGACCGCTCACCTTGCGCCCGCCCGCGGCCTCCCCGTACAAGTCGAAGAACCAGTCCTCGAGTGGGATCGGCGCCCCCGACACGGGGTCGACGTACACCCAGATGGCGACGGCCTCGGCGGCTACACGCCCGTTCGTCGACAGCGTCGTTCGCCGCTCGGCCCAGCGGCCACCGGTCCCGGAGCAGAAGGTGACGAGCTCGACGGTGTCACGGAACCGCGGGAGGTCGCCCAGCCGGAGGGCGAGGCGGCGCATGACCCACGGGCCCTCGATGCCGGCGTCGCCGACGTCGTCGCCGGCCACGTCCTGGAGGTAGCGGGCGAGCGCGTCGAGGCGTAGGCGGCCGGACGTGGTGGTGTCGGCGAGCCGCACCGTGCGCTCCTCTGAGAAGGTCCGCCCCTTCTCGGGGAGCGGCACATACTCGTAGCCGGCCTCCTTCACCTCCTTGCTCACAGGCGCTCCCGGCCGTCGGATGGGTCCGCGCCGACAACTCTCGCACGCGCGCATCGAGATCAGGTAGCCGGTTAGGGTCTGAGCCATGACCGCGGTCCTCGTCCATGGCGTTCCCGAGACCTCCGAGCTCTGGGACGGGGTGCGCAAGGAGCTCGCCGACATCGAATCGATCGCGCTGTCGCTTCCGGGCTTCGGCGTGCCCGTCCCGACGGGGTTCGGCGCCACGATGGACGAGTACGCCGACTGGCTCGTGGGCGAGCTCGAGAAGGTCGACGCGCCGGTCGATCTGGTCGGCCACGACTGGGGCGGGCTGCTCGTCGGCCGGCTCGTGAGCATTCGACCCGAGCTGGTCCGATCATGGGTATCGGATGCGGTCGGCGGGTTCGATCCCGAGTTCACCTGGCACGACCTCGCCAAGATCTGGCAGACGCCGGGCGAGGGCGAGGAGTTCTTCGCCGCTATCCGCGCGTTGCCGCTGGAGCAGCGGGCCGAGACGTTCGCGGCCTTCGGCATCCCGCATGACCACGCGCTCGACCTGGCCCGCAGTCAGGACGAGGTCATGCACGACTGCATCCTCAAGCTGAACCGCTCCGCGGTAGGAGTCGAGCAGAAGTGGGGCCCGGGGCTCGGCCGCGTAGCCGCCCCCGGTCTGGTGCTCATCGGCGCCGACGACGCGCTCAACGACGAGGGACGGGCACGCCGCGTCGCCGAACGAACGGGCGCGCGCTTCGAGAAGCTCGAGGGCGTCGGGCACTTCTGGCCCTACGAGGCGCCGGAGCCCGGCGCCGCGATGCTGCGGGAGTTCTGGGGTTCGCTACCGCGCGGATAGCAGAATCGCTACGCGTCAGCGACGCGAATGCGGATGCGCTTGTTGCCCTTGCCCTTGGACTCGGTCTTGGTGATTCCGATCCGGCCGACCTCGGACGTGTCGGCGACGTGGGTGCCGCCGTCGGCCTGCTTGTCGAG
>JACDBD010000260.1 GCA_013695115.1 Actinomycetota bacterium
GCTCGAGGCCGGCGGTGTCGTCGATGAAGCACGTCACGATGCGCTCGCGAAACACCTCGCTCGGGAGCTTCCCGCCGAAGTCCTGGCCCGTCCACGCGTGGTGCCTGGTGTAGATCCAGTCGACCCGCTCGTGGAAGTACGGGATCCACCCGATCCCGCCTTCCGACAGCGAGACCTTGAGCTTCGGGAACTTGCGCAGCACCGGCGACCACAGCAGATCCGCCGCCGCCTGCACGATGTTCACCGGCTGCAGGCTGATGAGCACGTCGATGGGCGCGTCGTCGGCGGTGATCACCAACTGTGACGACGAGCCGATGTGCAGGCAGACGATCGTGCCCTCGTCGGCGCATGTGGACCAGAACGGGTCCCAGTGGTCGTCGTGGAAGCTCGGGAGGCGCAGCTTGGCCGGGTTCTCCGAGAACGAGACCGCGTGGCAGCCCTTGGTCGCCATGCGGCGGACCTCGTCCGCCATCGCGTCGGGATCCCAGATGGGCGGGAGCGCCAGCGGAATGAACCGGCCCGGGTACGCCCCGCACCACTCGTCGACGTGCCAGTCGTTGTACGCCCGCAGGATCGCGAGGGCGGCGTCCTTGTCCTTCGAACGGGCGAACAGCTGGCCGCAGAGATTGGGGAAGGAGGAGAAGCACATCGACCCGAGCACGCCGTTGGCGTCCATGTCGCGCACCCGGGCATGGATGTCGTAGCAGCCGTCGCGAATCTCGTCGAAAGACGTCGGCTCCATGCCGTACTCCTCCGGCGGCCTTCCGGCGACGGCGTTGAGCCCGATGTTGGGGATCTCCTTGCCCTCGTACACCCACACGTCGGTGCCGTCGTCCTTGCGCACGAGCCGGGGCGCGACGTCCTGGTACCGCTGCGGGAGCCGGCCCTCGAAGATGTGCGGGGGCTCCACCGCGTGGTCGTCCACGCTCACCATGACCATGTCGTCGAGGCGCATGCCGTCAGGATACGGCGAAGTGCCTGACGTCAGGGCGGGACAGCAGTGATGGTTCCGTCGGGGGCGCGTTCGAGTTTCCAGCCGCCCTCATGGGAGAGAACATGGTGCCGCCGGCACAGCAGGATGAGGTTGTCGAGGTCAGTACCCCCGCCGCGGATCCAGTGGACGATGTGGTGGGCGTCGCACCACCAGTGGGGCCGGTCGCAGCCGGGGAAGCCGCAGCCGCGGTCGCGACGGGCGAGCGCCCGGCGCTGGGCGCGGCTGACGAGGCGGGTGCGGCGCCCGAGGTCAAGGATCTCGGAGCGGCCTTGGGTAACGACCCGGCCTATGGCGGCGTCGCAGGCAAGGCGCCGAGCGGTCTCGGGGGCGACCGGCCCCACCAGGTCGAGCTCGCAACGCGCCGCTCCCAGATCCGACGGCGGCGTGCCGGCGAGGGTGTCCGCGTCGACGACGAGGTCGACCGTGTGCGGCACGCGACCACCCGGGGGCGGGCGCTCGAGGTCTTCGGCCATGATCTCGACGAAATTGTCGGCCCAGCGCTGAGAGCGTGACCGACCCAGGTCTCCCTCGGTGACCGGATCCGGCTGATCACGGGCCTCGAGGGCGGCGAGCACGATGGCACCGCCTTCGGGATCGAGCTCGAAGTCACCGACCACGGTCCCGCCGAAGGTGGCCGAGCAGTGGAAGCGGCGATGCTCGAACTGCTTCTCGGCCTCGGCGCCGGCGGCGACGTCGTCGGCGATGGCACGCCACTGGCGTGCCAGGTGTCGGAACCACTCGGGTTCGTGCTCGGTGGCGGCGTCGATCAGGACGTCTTCGTGGTCGGGATACTGGTCCTCGCGGTGGCGCACCGCCCGAGCCAACACATGGACGTGCGCGCTCTTGATGTCGCCGGCAGCGAGGGCCTTGCCAGTCCGGTCGTGATCCCCTGCGAGTCGAGCAGCACGAATGAGTCGGACCGCGTCACCCTTCGTCACGGGCGCCCGGTTCGTGAGCCACGCGACCGGCGTACACGCGCCGTCCTCGCCCCACGTGCCGGCCCGGTCCCACTCCCCCAGGCACGACAGCACCTCGGCCTCCGCGCGTTCCCACTCGCCCATGAGCTCGAGCAACCGCACGGACGGCGCTTCGTTCATGCCCCCAGTATGCGGACGGAGTATGACAGTAACGTCCCGAAACGCGTGGCTGGTGCGGTTGGTGTTGCTGGTGCGCGCGATGTTGCGAACGCGTCTGAAGTTTCTTGCGTCTTGTGCCGTCCCGACGGTGGCGTCAGAATCCCCGCACCCGCGGACGGGGAGGAAGGACATGACGGCTCCGGCGGCAGTGGCACCGCGACCCGTGAGCGTGCGGCTGCTCGGGCTGTTCCTCGCGGGGGCTGCAGTCGCGGTCGCGTTGGGTGTGTAC
>JACDBD010000270.1 GCA_013695115.1 Actinomycetota bacterium
CCTCGAGCTACTGCCGTTGTGCGGGCTGCCTCCGTACACGCCCGACCGGTTGATCGAGGTCGAGCTGGTCGACGGCCACGTGTGGATCCGCTTCGCCGAGTACTTCGCCCGGCCGCTGCGCCTCACCGCCGAGGAGGGCCTGGCGCTCCTCGCCGGCGGCCGCACCTTGCTGGCGGTGCCGGGCTCCGACGCCGACGGCACCCTCGCCGCCGGGCTCGAGAAGCTCGCCGGCACCCTCGGGGCAGGCGAAGGGCTCGCGGTCGAGGTCGGCGAGCCGCCCCACCTCGAAGCGCTGCGACGCGCCGCCGAGACGGGCGAACGGGTGGAGGTCGACTACTACTCGTTCGGTCGCGACGCGCTCACGACGCGACGCATCGATCCCTACTCCGTGTTCCACGCCTACGGTCACTGGTACGCCGAAGCGTGGTGCCACCTCGTCGACGCCGACCGCCTCTTCCGGGTGGACCGCCTGCAAGCCGTGCGCCCCACTGGCGCAAAGTTCGAGCCCCGACGCGACGACGCGACCGCGGTGGCCGATACCGTGTACCACCCGAGCCCCGACGACCCGCGCGTCACGATCGAATTGCCGCCGGACGCCGGCTGGGTGGCCGAGAGCTATCCGTGTGAAGAGGTCGAGGAGCGACCGGACGGGTCGTGGCGTGTCGTCTTGGCGGTGAGCGAGCGGGCCTGGCTCGAGCGGCTCCTTCTGCGGCTGGGGCCCGACGCCCGCGTCGTGTCCCCGGCCGAGCTCACGCAGGTGGCGGCCGACGCCGCTCGTCGCTTGCTCAGGCGCTACGAACCCGCCGTGGGAGGATGACGCCGGTGGAGCGAACCCGGTGACCGGTCCCGAGCACGCGTCCGACACGCCGACGGTGGCGGTCGCGCCGGAGACGCTCCGCGTCGACCCGCCCGCGCCCGACGGTGTCCCGCATCCGTCCCGCGGGGATACCGGTGGACAGCGCACGCGCAAGATCGTCGTCGAATGGGTGCTGCTGATCGGCGGCGCGCTGTTGATCGCCTTCCTCATCAAGACATTCTTGTTCCAGGCGTTTTACATCCCGTCCGAGTCGATGACGCCCACGCTCCAAGTGGGCGACCGCGTGCTCGTCAATAAGGTGAGCTACCAGCTCCATGACGTCAACCGCGGCGACATCGTGGTGTTCGAGGCACCCGACGATCCCAACACCGACGGCGTGAAGGACCTGGTGAAGCGGGTGATCGGCCTCCCGGGTGAGACGGTCGAGCTCCGCGACGGCCAGGTGTTCGTCGACGGCGACCTGCTCGAGGAGCCCTACCTCGCGGCGGGAGAGGTCACCCGACCGACCCAGAACTTCGCCGGCGATTGCGAACCCCCGGCCAGCGACTCCACCTGCGTCGTGCCCCCGGACACGTTCCTGGTGCTCGGCGACAACCGCGACCAGTCGAAGGACGGCCGCGTGTTCGGCCCGATCAGGGAGTCCGACATCGTCGGCAGGGTCTTCGTGCGCATCTGGCCCCTCGGCGACCTAGGCTTTCTATAGCTCCCTAACGGTCGCCGGGCGCGAACTCTCGGACGGTCGCGACCATCCGGTCGACGTGATCGGAGTACACGGCGTCGATCCCCATGGCGAGCACGGCGCGGATGTGGCGCGCCTCTTGCACGTCCCAGGCGAAGGCCCCGACCTCGAAACGGTGGAACAGCGTCACCAGGCCGGCGGTCCACTCGCGGTGGTGCATGTTCATCACCGCGATCCCGTCGGACGCGAGGTCGGCGGCATGGCGCTCCAGCGGCTGGGAGAGATGGCGGCGGTCGGTCGAGTGCACGAGGTGGGCTCCGGCCCGGTTCTGCTCGCGGAGGTCGCGCAGGAACCGGGCGCTGGGCGAGCAGAGCCAGAGCCGTTCGGCCGCCGCCCGGGCCTCGGCCAGGTCCAGGATGGGCCCGGCGGCTGCCCGGTCCTTGACGTCGATCGAGAGCTCGTAGTCGGTCCCGAGCTCGTCGTAGAGGTCGGCCAGCCGGGGGACCCCGTGGCGGGCCAGCTGGTCAGCGGCCGTGCGAGTTACTCGCATCCGGCGCAGGCCGCGGCGGACGACGTCGTCGTGGACCAGCACGACCTGGCCATCGGCCGAGAGCCAGGCGTCGGTCTCCAGGCCCCCGGCCCCGAGCTCGAGGGCCCGGCGGAAGGCGGCGAGGGTGTTCTCGGGCTCCTCGGCGCGGGCACCCCGGTGGGCGAAGGTGATCGGAGTCACGGGCGCTCCGAATCATGGCCCGCCACGGCCTCTCAAGGTGTCCTCGGGCCCTGCCGATGCTGTCCCAGATGGGACCGGAGGGCCCCCGATGACGACGATTCGAGCCCAATGCCCGAGCTGTGGAGACGTCCGCCTCACGGCGGTCGACCTCACCGTGCGCGTGTGCATCGACGACGACACCGGCTCCTACTGGTTCCGATGCCCCGAGTGCGACGGTCCCGTGGCCAAGCCGGCGAGCTCGCACATCGTCGACCTGCTCGTCTCGTCGGGGGTGCGCCTCGAGATGTGGCGCCGCCCCGCCGAGCTGCGTGAGCGCCGCGACGGGCCCGCGCTGACGCTCGACGACCTCCTCGACTTCCACGTCCTGCTCCAGAGGGACGACTGGATGGACGAGGTCGCGAGCATCGACCGGCCTTCCACGGCGGGCTAGGACACCCGAGATGTTGGCCCTGGGTGCGCTGATGGCGCTCCTCGCCGGCTTCGCCACGTTCGCGTTCGTCGTGCGCCAGCACACCCGCGACGACTTCGGCCCCAGCGTGCAGGACTACGCCGCGTTCCGCGCCGCGCTCGCAGGCATCGGTAGTCCGCGCGACCGCGTGAGCGTCTAGCTCCTCTCCCGGAGCGATCGAAAAGGGCGAGAAGCCGCCATCCACCGGCAGGCGGTGGGGTTCCCCCGCCGCCGGGTCGCCAGCTGCGAGCGAAGCGAGCGCGACCAGAAGGTAAGAGGGCCACGGTTACCATGAAGGGGCATGCCTCAAGTCGGCCCGCTCGAGATCCTGGTGATCGTCGTCGTCGCGCTGCTGGTGTTCGGGCCCAAGGAGATCCCCAAGGTGGCCCGCCAGGCGGCCAAGGGATGGCGTGAGGTGCAACGCTTCCAGGCCACCCTGAGACGCGACATCGACGACGTCCTGCGGGAAGCCGACGAAGACGACGATCGCGGCAACACGCCGACGCCGACGCCGACGCTGCCGCCCAAAGCACCGGCGACAGCCGAGCTCGACGCACCGAAGCTCGAAGCGGCGCCTCAACCCTCCTCGGACACGACTCCACCGGCTGACCCGACTCCGTAGCAGCCGCCGTGCCGAACCGCGACGACGGCGGCCGCATGACGGTCGTCGAGCATCTCACCGAGCTTCGCCGCCGCCTCGTCGTCTGCATCATCGCGATCACGCTCGGCGCGGTCGTCGTCTACATCTTCTCGCTCGACATCATCCGGTTCCTGATCGAGTACTACGAAGACGCCACCGATGGTCAGAAAGACGCGCTGATCTTCACCGGGCCGCTCGACGCGTTCGCCACCCGACTCAAGGTCGCGACCTACGGCGGCTTCATACTCGCGTTGCCGGTGTGGCTCTTCCAGCTGTGGCGGTTCGTGACACCGGGACTCCACCCCAAGGAGAAGCGCTACGCGATCCCGTTCGTGTTCACCTCGGTGCTGCTCTTCGCCGCCGGCGGGTCCGTCGCGATGCTCACCCTCCCGAAGGCACTCGACTTCCTCCTCAACATCGGTGGATCCGAGCTCGAGCCGCTGCTGACCGCGGACCGCTACCTGTCGCTGGTCACGCTGATGGTCGTCGCCTTCGGGGTGGCGTTCGAGTTCCCGGTGGTGCTGACCTTCCTGCTGCTGGCCCGGGTGGTCAGCACCGCCCAGCTCCGCCGGTGGCGGCGAGCGACGATCGTGATCATCGTGATCTTCGCCGCCTTCATCACGCCCAGCCAGGATCCTTACTCGCTGCTGTTCATGGCCGGACCGATGTACCTGTTCTACGAGGTGTGCATCATCATCGGGAGAGTGATGAAGCGTTGAGCCCGCCCCGGCACCGTCGCCGCCCAGGCACGTACCGCCCACCCCGCGACCGTCGCGAGATCGCCGTCGCAGTCCTGTGCGCGCTCGGCGTGCTCGTGGTCACCGTCGTCCTCCTGTTCGTGCTCCGGCCCCGGGACGATTCGGCTGACACGCCGCCAGTCTCGGTGCCGTTGCCCGAGGAGACGGTGCCGGTCGACTCCGTACCGGTCGATTCCGTTCCCGTCGACACGGCTCCGGCGAGCCCGGCCGCGCCCGCCCCGTGAGC
>JACDBD010000337.1 GCA_013695115.1 Actinomycetota bacterium
ACCACGTGGTCGCGGGTCTCGATCCCGGCTCCGTCACGCGAGCTCACGGGTTCGCGGCCCGAAAAGCGCGAGGAAGGGGCAACCCCGACCTCTCGTGGCGGTAGAACCGGCCGGCTCGACCAGCCCCACGACGTTCATCATCCGGACCTGGAACGTGCGGCAGTCGTTGCTCGTCGGCTTCGAGGACCACCGCCATTCGCCGGCGAACGTGCTCGCGAACGATCGGATCTCGTCCCGCACGCGCCGGTCGCTCTTGCGGGCGGTGAGCACGGGATGGAACCGGTGCTGGGCCGGTTCGGAGTGGCGGGGGTCGCGCGCGCTGCTACCGCCGGCGCACGAGCCTCCCAGGCCGTTCACGGTGCCGGTCGCTCCGAAGAGGAAGTCGCGGATGCGCAGGGGGCAGCGCCGGGGCCACCAGCCGTAGCTCTCGACGCCGTCGACCTCGATCCACCAGTGGCCGAAGGTGTCACCGACGCGGGGGTTCGTGCGCTTGATGGTGACGAACGGCAGCGGCCGAGGAACGGCCGGTCGCCGCAGCGCCGCCACGGCACCGCCCACGCTCGTGATGCCGGGACCGGACTCCCCCGGCGGTCGACGCCGCCGGTCGATGGCACTCAAGGCGGCACGCGCGAGCGCGGGCGCGCCGGCACGACCCGAGCGGCGTCGCCTGAGGGCTCGCCAGAGGATGATCGCACCCCCGAGCAGCGAGAGCAGGACCACCGGCCCGAGCCATCCGCGCAGCGAGCGGGGGGCTACTTGCCCTTCTTGGCCTTCTTTCTGCGGGTGCGCGGTCCGCTGCCCTTCTTCTTGAAGTCCTTCTTCTCGCCCTTCTTGGTCCCGCCGCCGTCGTTGATCGGCTCCTCTCCGACCAGCGGGAGCGCTCGCAGCACGCGGAGAAGTGCTGCACCCACGCCGGCGCCAAGTCCCAGGCCGAGCAGCGCCCGCCGGGGCCCGCCGCTCACGAGTGCGGCCCATCGCCTATGAGTTCGAACGCGGTGATCATTGAGGCTCCTCTGGTCAGGTCGGACGACGGGCAACGCCGAGAATGTGCGGCGCAACCGGCTTGGCGAAGACGCAGGGCACGAACGAGAAACGGCAGACGCGCTCGACGACGAAGCCCGCCTCTTCGATTGCGGTCAGGGTGTCTCGACTCGAGTGGCAGCCGCCACCGAGCAGCGGCCAGACGATGTCAGCGGCCCGTTGGAACCGGGCGAAGCCCGGAGAGGTGGCGCGGACGTGCTCGAGGAATCTGAGCTCGCCGCCGGGACGGATCACCCGGAACAGCTCGGCCAACGCCCCGGCCTGGTCGGGGACCGAGCACAGCACCAGCGAGGCGACGCCGGCATCGAAGGAGCCGTCGTCGACCGGGAGCGTGTCCGCCACGCCCTCGACGACCTCGATCGACAGGGGGCTGCACGTCGCCTCGTCGGTGGCGAGCTTTCGGAGGAGCGGCTCGGGCTCCACCGCGACCACGTGGGTGACCGTTTCGGGATAGTGACGGAAGTTCAGGCCGGTGCCGGCGCCGACCTCGATGACGCGGCCGCTCAGCCCGTCGAGCACCTCGTCGCGGTGCTCGGCGGCGCCCTTCCCCTCGGCTGCCGCGCCCACGCGCGCGTAGATCCGGGCGAAGACGGGATGGTGGACCTTGGTGGATGCTTCCCTCACGCTGACCCCGTTCCCTATCTACTACTTGATTGTAGTAGACGGGGCCCCGACGTCAAGTGGTTCAGGACCCGCCGCAGAGCCGGGCGAGCGCACTCGGCCCGCCGAAGGCGTAGAGGGACGCGAGGAACGACGACAGCAACGCGGCCGTACCCACGCCGCTGAGGATCATCGCCCGCCGGGACAGAGGCGGCGCGCTCGGCTCGCTGCCCGTCTCGAGCTGTGTGACTCGGGCGTCGAGGGCGTCGCCGCCGCCGATCGCGGCAGCCGGCGCCAGCTCGACCCAGGTCGGGCCGGCCACGACCTTGTACAGCGCGCCGGCCAGCGAGCGTTGCCCATGGCGTCGGAGCGCGCGGCGGTCGGCGGCGAGCTCTCGCCCGGTGACGTACCGGGTCCTGAACTCGCGCAGCGCCGGTAGGAAGAACAGCGCCGGCGTCAGCGAGCGCGTCAGCAGCACCTTCAGCGGATCCCGGTTCCGCAGGTGGTAGTGCTCGTGCTCGAGCACGGCGTCGAGCTCGGAGGCAGACATCGCTTCGACCAACCCGCGGCTCACCGCGATTCGGGACGGCACGATGCCATACGTGAACGAGAACGGCTCGGCTGCCTCGACGAGATCGACCCGCCCTGCCAACCCGCAGCGCTCGCAGCCATGTGCCAGGTCGGGGCGCATCGGGATGCTCAGCGCCTCCACCCGACGCGTCAGCCGTCGCGTCGCCAACCACTGCGTGCGCAGCGACCACAGTCCCGCCAGCGCGCCGGCTGCGACCAATGCGAGGAACACCAAAGCGGGCCGTACATCGTTGCCGCCGGCCGTCAACGCGCCGAACCCTTGGCGGTGGACGCGGAACGCCACGATGCAGATGAGGATGCAGGCCCCGAATCCCAGGGCGACGAAGGTGGCGAAGCAGACGGCGAGAAATGTCGTGAACGCACGGTTGCCTCGGGATCTGTTCACCGGTCCTCCCGGAGGAGTCGTTCGAGTCGACGCCTGAGTCGTGGATCGTTGCGAGCCTCGTCCACGAAGTGAGCCACCGCGGCGTCACCGAAGTCGCGCACCGTCTCGCGCACGGCGATCGCGGCTTCGTCCGGTACCGCCGGTTCGTAGGTGTACCCACGGCCGGCTCGTTCGCGGCGAAGGATGTCCTTCTCGGCGAGGCGGGACATCACCGTCATCACCGTGGTGTACGCCAGCGGTGGCCGCCGGCCCCGGTTCAGCGCGTCCAGAACCGCCCGCACGGTCATGGGCTCCCGGGCTGTCCACAGCGCCCGCATGACCTCGCCCTCGAGGGGGCCGAGGACGCTCGGGCCATCGTCACGAGCCGTCATCGCCGCCTAGTATCTACTACGCCCCCGTCGTAGTAAAGGGCGGGTCGCCCGCCGAGTCACGCCCGAGAAGAACGATCGGCCCTCGCGGGACCGGTGAACCCGACAGCCGCGGCGGCGAGTAGCAGCGCGCCACCGAGGAGGTACACCGCTCGGATGCCCGCAGCGTCGGCGAGCACGCCGCCGAGCCCGAGTGACACGAGACGCGCGCTGTTCCACAACAGATCGAAGAGCGCGAACGTGCGGCCCCGTCGCTCGCTCGCCACCTCGGTCTGCACGGTTGACTGGAAAGCGACCGTGCCGGTCGAGGTGCCGACCCCATAGGCGCCGAGCGCTCCCCCCGCGGCCGCTGCGCTCGTCGTCCACGCCAGACCCAGGTCGACACCGCCGCGCAAGACGAGTGGCCCGTAGAGCCAGCGGCGCGCACCCGGACGGACGAAGCGACCGAGCACGAGCGGCCCCGCGACCGCGCCGCCCCCGATGGCTGCGAGCAGCACGCCGAACCCCGGCGCGCCAACCGCCAGTCGCTCCTCTGCGAGAACCACGAGCAGCCCGCCCGTCGCCCCGGCTGACAGGGCAGCCAGCGGCTGCACGATTGCGAGGCGACTGAGCAGCGGACTGGATCTGACGACGGAGAGGCCCTCGGAGATCCCCTGCCAGCTCCTCGCGCCGATTGCCGCGGCGGGCGTCCGACCCGCCCGAAGTCCCACGAGCACGGCGGCAGAGGCAACGAACGACAGTGCATTCAAGCCGAACGCGGCACCCACACCGACGCCGGCGATCAGCGCTCCCGCCAATGGCGCGAAGACGACCTGGGCGACGACCGCGACCGTCCAGAGGGCCGAGTTCGCTGCGACCAGCTCCTCGTCATCGACGACCTCGGGTACCAGCGATGCCGCCGCCGGGTTGAAGAACACGGAGCCGGTCGAGAGCCCGAAGGCGACTGCGTAGGCGAGCCCAACCGACGAGTGGGAGACGGCGAGCAGTGCAGCCAGCGCCGCTCGGAGGATGTCCGCTCCGACCATGAGGGTCCGCCGCGGCAGCCGGTCGGCCGCGAGTCCCGCGATCGGTCCGACGAGCAGGATCGGTGCCACCTCGAAGGCAACGGTTCCGGCGACGCCCAGCCCCGATCCCGTGAGCCCGAACACGAGCACGACGAGGGCGACCGTGTTGAACGCGTCGCCGGCGCGAGAGATGGCGTGCGCGATGAAGAGCCGCCGGAAGGCCGGTCGGCGCAACACCAGTCCACCGGGTCCGAGCGTCACCCCCCTCCAGCCTGGCCGAGCGGGGAGGCTTGCCCGGCTATGTCACGGTGAAGGCGCTGACCATGCCCTCCGCGTAGTGCACGTCGCCCATCTCGTCGACAAGGTTGCAGAGGAGAATGTAGGAGCCCTTCGTGAGCTTGAACGTGTCGCTCTTCGCGTCGCCGTCCGGCACGTCCTCGATGTGACCGACCTCGACGTCGCCGAGCTGGTCCTCGTCGACCGAGCCGTCCGCCTTCGTCGGGAGGGCATCCGGGTCGTCGCCCTCGATGATGACGAGCTCGTGCTCTTCATTGCCCTGGTTGTCGACGTTGAACGTGACGTCGCCGGCCTCCACTGAGGCGGGCTTCGGTTCGACGACCCACTCGGATTCGACGACGTCCACGGTCTGGCCGTCGTCTCCGCCGTCGGCACACGCCGTGAGGATCGTCACCAGGCCGACGGTCACCGCCATCGCCATCACCGGGAGCCTCGTGGTGAGGATCGAACCACGCTTTCGCTCACGCCTTTGCACCGGTTCCTCCCACAGCCTGGTCGGTTGGTACCTTGCGGTCGCACATACTACAAGTCATCGTTGTTCGCGATGCAAGGCGAAGGCGTCGCATCATGCTGAGTTCCATCCCGAGTCCTTCGGACGGCGTCATCGACCTCGGGCCACTACCGATCCGAGCGTACGGGTTGCTCATCGCCACCGGGGTCCTCGCCGCCGCCTGGCTCGCAGAGCGCCGGTGGGTGAAGCGCGGTGGAGACCCCGGCACCATCAACTCAATCGCGATCTGGGTCGTCATCGGGGGCGTCGTGGGAGCCCGCGTCTACCACGTCATCGCCGACTACCAGCTGTTCACCGGCGACTGGCTACGAGCGTTCAAGATCTGGGAGGGAGGACTGAGCATCTGGGGTGCGGTCGGCGGCGGCGCGCTGGCCATCATCCTGGTCGCACGCCGGCACAACCTCGACACGCTCGCGCTCATGGACACGATCGCGCCGTGCGTCGCGCTCGCGCAGGCCATCGGTCGCTGGGGCAACTACTTCAACCAGGAGTTGTTCGGGCGCCCGACGAACCTGCCGTGGGGTCTCGAGATCGACCCGTCCCAGCGTCCCCGCGGCTACGAGCAGTTCGACACGTTCCACCCGACGTTCCTCTACGAGTCGATCTGGAGTCTGCTCGTCTTCGGGGTCCTCCTCGCCGTCGAACGGAAGGTCCGGCCGCACCGCGGCCAGCTCCTGGCGCTCTACGTCGCCCTCTACACTCTCGGCAGGTTTTGGTTCGAGCTCCTGCGCGTCGACCCGGCCAACCGCATTCTGGCCGTCCGTGTGAACGTCTGGGTCAGCGCACTCCTCTTCCTCGGGGCGGTGGCATGGCTAGTTGTCAGCTCCGGGCATGCCGCTCGGGCGCGAGCCACGGCCGGGCATCGCACTGCAGCCGGATCGCCCCGCTCGTCGTCATAGGTCATCGGCATGTCGCCTCGCTCCCACCCCGACCCCACTGGCACGGTCGAGCGTCAACGCGCTCCGGGCACGTATCGGATCGGCCGTGGCGAGCGGCCAGTGCTCAAGCGCGTGTCGAAGTGCGGCGGTGCTTCTGAGGGGGCCGGTAGATCGTACGCGAGCCGCCACGAAGGGCGGGGGCGTGGGCTCGGGCATGCACGAATACGCCCACTCATCCCGAGCTAATGCGCAGAGTCGACCGGGCGCTGTAGTCGCCGCCAGCCCATCTCGGTGAGATGTCCCGTCGGCTGATGCATACGACGCGCTGACGGTTCTCGGGGTCTCCACCATTGTTGCATGCGGCCAACGACGAGTAGTAGTTGCATCTACCGCTCATCTTCTCTAACGTTGCCGCTCTCGTGGTCGCCCTCCGATTGCTCCGGTGCTTGGGCGCGCTCGTCCTCGTGGCGAGCGCGTCGTCGTTCGTCCCGGCGGGCGCTGCACCTGATCCTGACCCGAAGTCGGAGGAGCAGCTCGAGGCGGCCATCGGCGAGGTGTCGCAGGAGGAGCTCGCGCTCCTTGTCGAGGTGGAAGACGTCAGGGCGCGCCGGTCGGTACTAGATGCGCGCTCGCGCGACCTTGAGGCACAAATCGCGGATGCCGCCGCCCGCGCGCAGCGGGCAGAGGTCGAGGTGGCGCGTATCGACGCCGAGCTCACACCGTTCGTGCAGGAGATTGCGCGCCTAGAGGTAGAGATCGCGGACTCCCGCCAGAACTTTGACGATGCGGCCGCCGCGCTCTACCGCGACGCCGGCAGTACCAACATCCTCTCACTGCTCGCATATGCCGACGACCCGCGTTCGCTGGTCGCGGGGGATCGCTACTTGCATCAGGTGTCCTTCGACGCAGAAGAGGAGGCCGACCGGATCGACGAGCTCAAGGACGACGTCGACGCAGCGCGAGAGCAGCTCGAGGCGCAGCGCCGGCTCGCCGACGAGGCCCGCGCCGCCGCCAAGCAGGAGCGGGCGGACGTACAGCGCCTGCGTGACGAGGCGGAGCCGGCCCGTGCCGCCGCCGAGGCCG
>JACDBD010000339.1 GCA_013695115.1 Actinomycetota bacterium
TTCCTCGAGTCGTTCGACGTGTACGGCGATCTCAAGGGCACCCCGCGGGCGCCGGTGGAGGAGCACCTCGCCGCCGGGGACGACGTCCTGCTCGAGGTGGACGTCCAGGGGGCGCTGTCGGTGAAGGAGGCGTTCCCCGACGCCGTGCTCGTGTTCGTGCGACCCCCGTCGCGGGGGGTCCAGCGCCAACGGCTGCTGGGCCGGGGCCAGGACGACCCCGAGGCGGTGGAGCGCCGCCTGGCCGAGGCGGAGGCGGAGGAGGCCGAAGCGGTCCGTTTCGACCATGTCATCGTCAACGACGACGCGGATCGGGCTGCCGAGGAGGTCGCTGCTATCCTGGAAGCACACCGGCGGGCAGCGTCCTAGCCCGTCCGGCTCCTTCCCCCAGCCGTTTGGCGGAGAATCCGATGGCAGAACGCCGCGCTTCCCTGATGGAACCCCGGATGGAGAGCCTGATGGACCGGGTCGACTCCAAGTTCACGCTGGTCACGCTGGCGGCGATGCGGGCCCGCGAGATCAACGACTACTACAACCAGCTCGGCGAGGGCCTGGGTAAGATCGTTCCCCCGCAGGTGACCTCGGTCTCACGGAAGCCGTTGTCGATCTCGCTCGAGGAGATCGAGGCGGGCAAGATCGAAGCGGTCCCGCTGCCCGAGGAGCCCGAGGACGGGGCCGAGGGCGAGGAAGTCGCGGACGAGCCGGCCGAGTAAAGACCGGCTTCCCCGGGCTCCGGCCCGACCACCATGACCGACACTTCCGCCCCGCTCGTCAGCCTCCGGGGACGACGCGTCATCCTGGGAGTGACCGGTGGCATCGCCGCCTACAAGGCCGTCGAAGTGTGCCGCCGCCTGGTCGACGCCGGCGCCCACGTCGCCCCCGTGCTCACCGACGACGCCCTCCGCTTCGTCGGCGCGCTCACGTTCTCGGCGCTGGCCTCCGAGCCGGCGCGCACGTCGCTCTTCGACGGGCCCGACCCGATCCCGCACACCCGCCTGGGGCAGTCGGCCGACCTGATCGTCGTCGCGCCCGCCACCGCCAAGCTGCTCGGCAAGTACGCCGCCGGCATCTCCGACGACCTCCTCACCGCGACCCTGCTCGCGACACGCGCGCCGGTCCTGGTTGCGCCGGCCATGCACACCGAGATGTGGGAGCACCCGGCGGTGCAGGAGAACCTGACGACGCTGCGGCGCCGGGGTGTCCACGTCGTCGACCCCGAAGCCGGCCGCCTCGCCGGGGGTGACGAGGGCGAAGGGCGCCTGGCGGATCCGGCACGCATCGTGGGCGCGGTCGCCGCCGCACTCGCCACCGGCGACCTCGCGGGCGTGCGCGTCCTGGTCACCGCGGGGGGCACCCGCGAGCCGCTCGACCCCGTCCGCTTCGTCGGGAACCGGTCGTCGGGGAAGATGGGCCACGCCGTCGCCGACGTCGCCGCCCGTCGTGGCGCCGCCGTCACGCTGGTGACGGCCGCCGATCACCCGGCCACCGACGTTGTCGAGGTCGTGCGGGTCGAGACCGCCGACGAGATGGCCGACGCGGTACTCGGCCGGTTCGCCGAGGTCGACGTGGTCGTGATGGCGGCGGCGGTCGCCGACTTCCGGCCCAAGGCGACCACCGCGCAGAAACTCAAGAAGCACGACGGCGTGCCCGAGGTCGTGCTCGAGCCCACGCCCGACATCCTCGCCACCCTGGGTGAGCGCAAGCAGCCGCACCAGGTGCTCGTCGGCTTCGCGGCCGAGACCGAGCACGTCCGCGAGCACGCCGCGACCAAGCTCGCGGCCAAACGGGTCGACCTCATGGTCGCGAACGACGTGTCCGCGCCCGATGCGGGCTTCGAAGTCGACACTAACCGGGCGGTCCTGCTGTACTCGTCCGGCTCCGCCGAGGAGATCCCGCTGATGCCCAAGCCCGATCTCGCCGGTCTCATCCTCGACCGGATCGTCGAAAGCCTGAAAGGAAACCAGTGAGTAGTCGGTTCACGTTCACATCCGAATCGGTGACCGAGGGTCACCCCGACAAGATGTGCGACCAGATCAGCGACGCCGTGCTCGACGCGATCTACGAGGAAGACCCCGAGAGCCGGGTGGCATGCGAGTCGCTCTGCACCACCGGCATGGTGGTCGTCGCCGGCGAGATCAGCACGACCGCGTACGTCGACATCCCGCGCGTCGTCCGCGACACGATCCGCGGCATCGGCTACACCGACGCCACCTACGGCTTCGACGGCACCACCTGCGGTGTCATCACCTCCATCGACGAGCAGTCACCCGACATTGCCCAGGGCGTCGACAAGGCCACTGAGTTCCGGTCGGGGACGGGCGACCACTACGACGAGGTCGGCGCCGGCGACCAGGGGATGATGTTCGGCTACGCCTGCAACGAGACCGACGACCTCATGCCGATGCCGATCTGGCTCGCGCATCGTCTCGCCCACCGGCTGTCGGAGGTCCGCAAGGCGGGCGTGCTCCCGTACCTGCGGCCGGACGGCAAGACCCAGGTGACCATCGAGTACGAGGACGGCGTACCCAAGCGGCTGTGCACCGTCCTGATCTCGACCCAGCACCAGCCCGGTATCGACATCGAGACGCTGTTGAAGCCGGACCTCCAGGAGCACGTCATCCGGCCGCTGCTACCGCCGCAGTTCGCCGATGACGACTACGAGGTGCTGTGCAACCCGACCGGGAGCTTCGAACTCGGCGGTCCTCACGCCGACTGCGGCCTCACCGGACGCAAGATCATCGTCGACACTTACGGCGGCATGGCGCGTCATGGCGGGGGAGCGTTCAGCGGGAAGGACCCGACCAAGGTCGACCGCTCGGCGGCGTACGCAGTGCGCAACGTCGCCAAGAACGTGGTCGCCGCCGGGATCGCCCAGCGCTGCGAGGTCCAGGTGGCGTACGCCATCGGCGTCGCCAAGCCGGTGTCGGTCATGGTGGAGACGTTCGGGACGTCGGAGATCGACCCGCTGAAGCTCGGCGGGCTGGTGCAGGACCACTTCGACCTGCGGCCGGCGGCGATCATCGAGCGGCTCAACCTGCGCCGCCCGATCTTCAAGCGCACCGCGGCGTACGGGCACTTCGGCCGGTCGGAGAAGGACTTCACCTGGGAGCTGACCAACGAGGTGGACGCGCTGCGCGAGGCGGCGCAGTCGCTAGCGAAGTAACTCCGCCGCGCGTCTGTCGCGTACGACCGGACGTCTCCGCGGTCGACCGCGCGTTCGACTATCTCGTTCCGCCCGACTTTGCCGACGTCGTGCGCGTCGGGACCATCGTGCGGGTTCCGCTGCACGGTCGGCGGGTGCGCGGCTGGGTCGTGGCCGACGGCGTCGTGCCCGAAGCCGAGCTCGACCGGCTGCTCCCCCTGGCCAAGGTGGCCTCGGCCGGACCGCCCGCCGACGTCGTCGATCTCTGTGCCTGGGCGGCGTGGCGCTACGCCGGTCCCGTGTCCGCGCTCCTCGGGGCCGCGTCGCCGCCCAACGTCGTGCCTCCCGGGCCTGCGCCCGAACCGGGGGCAGCAGTCTTCCCGCCCGCGGCCGCCCTGCGCGATGTCGTCGCCGACGCGCGGGCGAAGCCGTGCTCCGTCATCGCCTGGCCGCCGGCCGTCGACCGGCGCGAGCTCGTGCTGGGTCTGCTCGCTTCCGAGGGCTCGACCATCGTGGTGCTCCCCGGCGCCGCCCGGGTCCCGCTCCTCGTGCGCCAGCTCGAGCGAGAGGGCCGCTCGCCGGTCACGCTCCACAGCGATCTCGCCGCCGCCGAGCGCACTGCCATGTGGGACCGGGCGCGGACCGGCGCGTGCGTCGTCGTCGGCGGGCGCCTGGCTGTCTTCGCCCCCGTGCCGGATCTGGCCGCGATCGTGGTCCTGGACGAAGCCGATGAGGCCCTGAAGGAGGAACGGACACCGGCGTGGAACGCACGCGAGGTTGCGGTCGAGCGCGGGCGACGCGCCGGCGTCCGGGTCGCGCTGGTCTCGCCGGTCCCAACCCTCGAGGCCGAGGTCCACGCCGGCGTCCCGCCGTTGCGACCACTCCGCAATGTCGAGCGTGCCGGGTGGCCCACCCTCGAGGTCGTCGATCTTCGGAACGAGCCGCCGGGCCGGAGCTTGCTCACCACCCGGCTGGCAGACGCGGTCCGTGCCGCCGTCGTCGACGGTCGAGCGGTGTGCGTGCTCAACCGCAAGGGCCGGGCCCGGATGCTCGTGTGCGGGACCTGCGGTGCACTGGTGACGTGCGCCCGCTGTGACGCGGCGGCGGCCGAGGCGGACGACGGCCTCACCTGCGCCCGCTGCGGCGCCACCCGGCCCCGGGTCTGCCAGGCGTGCCACGGCACCCAACTGAAGGCTCGGCGAGTCGGCGTGACCCGCCTGGCTGAGGAGCTGAGCGCCCTGCTGCCCCGCACGTCGGTCGCCGAGGTCGGTGGGGCGCTCGAGGTTCCCCCCGCTGCCGAGGTGCTCGTCGGCACCGAGGCCGTGCTGCACCGGGCGCCCACCCGGCCACCGGTCCGCCTGTGCGCGTTCCTCGAGTTCGACCAGGAGCTCCTCGCGCCGCGTTACCGGGCCACCGAACTGGCGCTGATGCTGCTGGCCCGAGCGGCTCGCGTGGTCGGCTCGAAGAGCGGGGGCGGTCGCGTGCTCGTGCAGACGCGGGCGCCCGATCACGACGTGCTCACCGCGGCCCGTCAGGCCGATCCCACGATTGCGGCGGCCCCCGAGCGCGCCCGGCGCGAGGCACTCGGCTTCCCCCCGTTCGGCGGTCTCGCCGAGATCAGCGGTGCCGACGACGCGGTCGCGGTCGCCTGCGACCGGCTTCGGACCCGAAGCGAGGTGACCGTGCTCGGGCCGAGCGCCGCGCCGGCACGGGCCCTCGTCCAGGCACCGACCGCTGAAATGCTGGCCGACGCGCTCGCCGCCACCGACTTCTCCGAGGCGCGCGCCCTCGGCCGATTGCGCGTCGAGGTCGACCCGCTCCGCGTCTAGGGACCGCGCGCGCCCACTGGTAACCTCAGGGGAAATGAATGCGGCACGGTCAATTCGTCCACGCATGACTTGGCGTCCGAGCGAGCGCCCGCGGGGCAGGTACCCTGCGCCGCAGCGAGCGAGGCGATAGGGATGACCTCGTACCCGATCCGCCTCTTCGGCGACCCCGTGCTCAAGCAGCGCGCCCGCGAAGTCGAGGAGCTCGACGGCAGCCTGGCCGGCATCGTCGACACGATGTACGACACCATGTACGAGGCGATCGGGTTGGGTCTCGCCGCCCCCCAGGTGGGCGTGCAGAAGCGCTTGTTCACCTACGACGTGGGCGAGGGCGCCACCGTCATCGTGAACCCCGAGATCGTGGAGACCAGCGGCGAGTTCGCGTACGAGGAGGGGTGCCTTTCGGTCCCCGGCCTGAAGTTCGAGATCGTGCGACCCAAGGTCGTCACGCTCCGGGGCATCGACCTCGACGGCAAGGAGGTCGTGGTCGAGGGCGACGAGGTGCTGGCCCGGGTGTTCCTCCATGAGGTCGATCACCTCGACGGTGTGCTGCTCCTCGACCGGCTCGAGCCCGCCGTCCGCAAGCAGGCCCTGCGGGCGATACGCGACCAGGATCTGGTCGCGGCGGCCCGTCACCCGGACGGCCCCGCGCTCTAGGCGCCTGCCGCAAGCGGCACGACCGATGACGCGCCAGAGAACGTGGCGGCTGAGCGAGCGTCCGCGGGCCGGCCAATCTTTTTCTGGCTGGCCCGGCCCGCAGCGAGCGAAGCGATAGGGGAGGCCATGAGGCTGGTCTTCCTCGGTAGCCCCGACGACGCGGTGCCCACGTTGCGGGCGCTCGTGGACGCCGGCCACGAGGTCGCGTTGGTGGTCACCCAACCTGACCGCCGCCGAGGACGGGGGAGCGGCACCGCCCCGAGCCCGGTGAATGCCGCGGCGCTCGAGCTCGGCCTCGACGTCCGCACTCCGAGCCGGGCGCGGGAGGTGGTCGACGAGGTCTGGGCGTCAGGCGCCGAGCTCGGCGTGGTCGTGGCGTTCGGGCAGCTGCTCCCGGACGAGCTGCTCGAGGCGTTGCCGCACGGCTTCGTGAACCTCCACTTCTCGCTGCTGCCGCGCTGGCGCGGTGCCGCGCCCGTCGAACGGGTGATCCTCGCCGGCGACACTGACACCGGGGTGTGCGTGATGCGGATCGACTCGGGGCTCGACACCGGGCCGGTGTACGCATGCGAGCGGACACCGATCGACCCCGACGAGACCGCCGGGGAATTGCGAGCGAGGCTGGTCGAGTTGGGAACACGGCTCATGGTCGAGACACTGCCGCGCGTACCCGAGCTCGAACCGCAACCTCAGCAGGGGGAGCCGACCTACGCCGACAAGCTGACCGTCGACGAGTTCCGGATCGACTGGTTCCGCCCCGCCGACGAGATCATGCGCGTGATCCGCGCCGGCAACCCCCGACCGGGCGCGTGGACAACGGTCGAGGGCAAACGACTGAAGATCTGGCGGGCGACGCGCAACGATCAAGGCGTCGTCGAGCCCGTCGAGGTCCAACCCGAGGGCAGACCTCGCATGACCTGGGAGGCCTGGCGGCGCGGGCATCCCGGCACCCCCGTCCTCGGCACGTGACGCGGTCGGCGCGTGCGGTCGCGCTCGACGTCCTCGTACGGGTGGAAGAGGGCGCGTACTCGAACCTGCTGTTGCCTGCTGCGCTCCGGAAGAGCGGGCTCGTGGCGCGCGACCGGGCCTTCGCCACCGATCTCGTGTACGGCACGCTGCGGGCGCAGCGGGCGCTCGATCACCGGCTGGGGCCCGCGCTCGACCGGTCTGTCGGTGCTCTCGACCCGCCCGTGCGGGCTGCGCTCCGCCTGGGTGTGCACCAGCTCGTGTCGGGTGTCCCGGCCCACGCGGCGGTGGGGGAGACGGTCGAGGTTGCGCCCCGGCGCGCCCGTCCGCTGGTCAACGCGGTGCTTCGCAAGGTGGCCGCGACCGGCCCACCCTGGTTGTTGCCCGACGGCGACGACATCGCCGCGATCGGAACGCGCCTGTCGTACCCCGACTGGCTCGTCGAGTACCTGATCACCGGGTTCGGCGGCGACGACGCGCTAGCCATCCTGGCCGCGGGCAACGAGCCCGCCCCGGTCACGCTCCGGCCCAATCTGCGGCGTACGACCACAGACGAGCTCGCGCGCGAGCTCGAGGCCG
>JACDBD010000440.1 GCA_013695115.1 Actinomycetota bacterium
CCGCCGAGCAGCTCGCCGAGGTGCGGCGCCTCGGCGTCGATCAAGTGCAGGGCAACTACTTCTCTCCCCCGGGTGACCCCCGACCGGCTCATGCCCGCGGGAGCCCGCCAGCTGATCAGCACTCGCAGTTAGGGCCGGCGGCCGAGGAACGCAACCAGCTCGTCGGTGGGCGACGCGCCGTCGGGGACGTCGATCGGGTTGCCGAAGGCGGTCCCGCGCAGCTGGTCGCCGACGAATCCCTGTGCCACCGCGAGAGCCGCCTGCGCCACCTCGGGCTCGATCTCGGTGTCGACGCCGATGGCGCGGCCGAGGTCCCAGCCGTGCACCAGGGAGTCGAGCAACACGATGCCGAGGGCGCGGTCCGCCGGCAGCTCGAGCCCCATCGGCAGGAAGACCGTCCCGTCGAGCGATCCGCGCTGCTGCCAGGCGGCCAGGGTTCGCTCGGCGGTGTCGCGGTAGCCGTCGACCGGTCCGTCCATGATCCGCTCCTCGCCCAATGCAGTCAGGTGCGCGGGCAGGTCGGTGACGGGAACCTCGGGCTTGGCGCCGGAGGCCACGTTCTCGAAGGCGGCAATGACCCCGACCAGATGGACGAGCAACGCGTGCACGTCCCACTCGGAACAGGGCGTCGGGAGGTCATGGTGCTCGGGACGCACGGCCTCGACCGTGCGGCCGGTGCGCTCGAACGCACCTTCCAGCGACTTCAGCGGGTCCATCGTGCCTTCCTTCCTCTCTACACCGCGCCCCGTCGGAGTTCGAGGGGACGGTGACGCGCGAGTGTCTCGGCGGCGCGGCCGCGGATTCGCCGCCCACCGGTGTATACCGCGACCCAGACGGGCCCGTCAGGCACGTCCTCGAACGTGAGGGGCCAGGCTTCGGACAGACCGATGGCGCGCTCGAAACTCACGAGCACTCCCAGCGTCGCCCCGAGCCCGATACCGACGATGGCGAGCGCACCGCGAGCGCGCCCAGCGCGACTCGCCAGACCAGAGGCAGCGCCATTCTCCGGTCGGGATCCTGAGGGTCGCTCGGGGCCCGGGCCGCGTCGGCCGGTCGGCCCAGGAGCTCGATCTCGTCGCCGTCGATGCCGGCGTGCTCGAGCGCCTCGATGGCGACGCGGGCCGACTTCATGCTCGGGAAGCTGGTGGCGACGGCCGCCGTCACGCCGGGGGCACGCGGCTGACCCTCCATTACCTCCGCGATGCCCGGTCGGGGAGTGACAAACCCCCGCAGGAACTAGCCGGTCTTGGCCGGGCGGTCGGGCCGACGCGCCCACTCGGCGCGGAATGCATCCCGACCCGCCACCACCGCGGCGCGGCCTGCCCCCACGGCAGCTTCGAGACCGTCGACCAGTCGCGACAACTGGTCGTCGAGATCGTGGACGCCGGCGTCGAACCGGGCCGTCCACTCGGAGAGGCGGGCCTCGAGCCGGCGCCGGCGCGCGGGGAACCGGTACACGAGGGCGGAGTCGGTGCCGTCGAGTTGGGCCATCACATAGCTCCCTCGCTCGGCGGCAGGATACCTGTCGCCGCCCTTCGGGACGCTCGTCCGCACATGCGCCCACGACGGTACCGCACCGGTCGCAATAGATTGGGCGCCGTGACCGACGTCGCCATCCCCGTGACCGGCGATCCCGACGCCGACCGTCTTCTCGTCGACGACCCCCTCGCGCTCCTCATCGGCATGCTGCTCGACCAGCAGGTCCCGATGGAGTGGGCGTTCCGCGGACCGTTCACGCTGCGCGAGCGGCTGGGGGTCACCGGCCATCTCGACGCCCAGGCCATTGCGGCGATGGCGCCGGACGAGCTCGAGGCGTTGTTCCTGACCAAGCCCGCGCTCCACCGGTACCCGGCCTCGATGGCGAAGCGAACCCACGACCTGTGCCGGCACCTCGTCGACGAGTACGGCGGTGACGCCGCCGCGGTCTGGCGCGACGCGAGCAGCGGCGAGGAGCTCTACCAGCGGTTGCGGGCGCTCCCCGGCTACGGCGACGAGAAGGCCAAGATCTTTCTCGCCATCCTGGGCAAGCGGCTGAGCGTGGCACCCCCGGGTTGGGAGCAGGCGGCGGCGCCGTTCTCCGACACCACGCCGCGTTCGGTCGCCGACATCGACTCGCCCGAGTCGCTCCTGAGGGTGCGCGAGTGGAAGACGGCGCAGAAGGCGATGAAGAAGGCCAAGACCGACTAGCGCGGCCGCGCCGCCCGGTCCTGGCTGCGCCGGCGTAACAGCCACCAGGTCACTGCGCCCGCGACGACGACCACCGCTATCACCAAACTGGCCTTCGACACGACCTTCTCGACGTTGCGGCCGAGCAGGTAGCCGGCCGACACGACCGCGCTGGTCCAGACGATCGACGCGAGCACGTTCCAAGGGAGGAACCGCCGGTACGGCATGGCCGACATGCCCGCCACCGCGGGGACGACGCCGCGCACCGCGCCGACGAACCGCCCGAGGAACACCGCGGCACCGCCGCGGCGAGCGAAGTACTCCCGCGACCGCTCCACCCGCGGCTCGAGACGGCGACGGACCGGTTCCCACCGCTGGATGAGCGCCATCCCCCAGCGTCGGCCGGCCCAGTAGCTCGCCGAATCGCCGGCGATGGCACCGATGGCGGCGGCGGCGATCATCGTTCCCAGCGGGACGTCGGCTCGCGACGCGGCCGCGCCGGCCACCACCATGCCCGCCTCGCCCGGAACGACGAGGTCCATGAACAGCGCGCACTCCGCGAACGCGAGCAGGAACGCGGCCGCGTGGAGCACGACCGGTCCCAGCCCGGCGATCCAGTCGAGGATTGCCTCGGCGATCGGTCGCTCCTCCAGCCGACAGCAGTGCCGGTAGCGTGCTCCAGGTGAAGGTGCTGTGCCAGCTCGGCGACGACATCGCCGCCCGGATCGAGGGCGCGGCGCCCGGGGTCGAGGTCGTCGTGATCCCGACCGCGGACGAGCTGCCCGACGGCGTCGAGGGCGACGTCCTCCTCACCCTCGCGTGGGGAAGCGCCAACCTCGCCCAGGTCCTGGAGCGGAACGTGGGCTGGGTGCACACGATCGGGACCGGCGTCGACGGGTTCCCCCTGCACGCGTTGAACGGCCAGACGCTCACGTGCTCACGAGGCGCCAGCGCGGTCCCGATCTCGGAGTGGGTGCTGGCGGTGATGCTCGCGTTCGAGAAGCACCTGCCCGACTCGTGGGTCCGCAATGCCGACGCCCGCTGGCACTACGCCGAACTGGGCGGCCTCGCCGGGAAGACCGTCGGCCTCGTCGGCCTGGGTGGCATCGGCGAAGCCGTCGCCCGGCGGGCGCTCGCCTTCGACATGCACGTCCGCGCCTTGCGCCGCACCAACACCGCGTCGGCGGTGGCGGGCGTCGAGCTCACGGCCCGGCTGCCCGACCTGCTCCGCTCGGCCGACCACGTCGTAGTGGCGGCACCGTCGACCGTCGAGACCCACCGCATGATCGACGCGGACGCGTTCGCGGCGATGAAGCCGGGCGTCCACCTCGTGAACATCGCCCGGGGCGCGCTGGTCGACCAGGACGCACTGCGGGTCGCCCTCGACGACGGCAAGGTGGCGCGGGCGTCGCTCGACGCGGTCGAGCCCGAGCCGCTCCCCGACGGGCATTGGTTGTACTCACATCCCAAGGTCCGGCTGAGTCCTCACATCTCCTGGAGCATGCCGGGCGCGTTCGACGTGCTCCTCGACACGTTCCTCGACAACCTCCGCCGCTACCAGGTCGGAGAGGCGCTGACCGGCGAGGTCGACGTCACCGCCGGTTACTGAGAGCGCGCGGTCCGGGCCGACGATCGCGGGTCGACGAGCCCGGCCGTAGGCTGCGGCGAGACCGAGCTGGGGGACCTGGTGAAGTACGACCTTGTCATCGAAGGCGCCACGATCGTCGACCGGACCGGCGCGCCGCCGTTCCGCGGCAACGTTGCGGTGCAGGGCGACCGCATCGCGGCCGTGGGCGACATCGACGGTGACGGTGCGCGCACGATCGACGCCGAAGGCAAGTACGTCACGCCCGGGTTCGTCGACATCCACACCCATCTCGACGCCCAGGTCGGATGGGACCCGGTGGCGACGTCGTCGTGCTGGCACGGCGTCACCTCGGTCGTGCTCGGCAACTGCGGTGTCACCTTCGCCCCCTGCAAGCCCGAGTACGTGCACGACTTCCCCGGCGGCACCGGGCGCTTCGTCCAGCGCGGCGCCGGCTACGACTGCACGGTCGTCAACGGCCGGGTGTTCATGGAGGGCGGTGAGCACACGGGCGAACCGGCCGGGACGGTGCTGCGCAGCACCGCGTGACCGAGCTGAGCGACGACAGCCACGCACTGCTCCATGAGTTGCGCTTGCGGGGCATGGTCCCGGCCGTCGACGCGCCCGGGCCGGAGACACTCTGCAGAGCCGGCCTCGCCGCCCGCAAGGGGAAGTTCCTCGTGCTCACGTCCGCTGGTCGCGAGGCGCACGCGCACTGGGCCCGCCTGACTCCGGGCTCCGCCGAGGAGACAGTCGCCCGCCGCGCCTACGACCAGTTCCTGCCGCTGAACGCCGAGTTCCTCCAGGTCAGCACCGACTGGCAGGTCCGTCCGGGCAACGTGCCCAACGACCACCGCGACACCGAGTACGACTGGGGCGTGCTCGACCGGCTCGCCGGCCTCGACGAACGCGGCGGTCCGGTCGCGCGCCGCCTCGGCAAGGAGGTCGAGCGCTTTGCCGACTACCGGTCGCGCTTGCGCGACGCGCTACGCCGGGTGCAGGACGGCGAGCACGACTGGTTCCTCTCACCGAAGTGCGACTCGTACCACACGGTCTGGATGCAGCTCCACGAGGACCTGCTCCTCGCGCTCGGCCTCGCCCGCGCCGGCGAGCGCGCCTGATTCAGGCCTGCGGGTACAGCACCGCCTGAGTCTGGGTGACGCGGGCGACCCGCTTCCCCGCCTCGTCGAACAGGTCGGTCTCGACCACGACCGTGGTCCGGCCGACGTGGAGGGGCCGGGCGAGCGCCTCCACGTGACCGGAGCGCACAGCGCGGAAGAAGTTGGTCTTCGACTCGATGGTCGTCGTGCCGACCGCTCCGGCGGGCAGGTTCGCGAACGCGCACGCGCCCCCGCAGGTGTCGGCCAGGCCCATCACGACCCCGCCGTGGAGGGCGTCGCCGCTCGTGCACCGATCCGACTCCCAGGCCACCCGGGCCCGGACCTCCCCCGGCTCGCACGCCAGCGCCTCGACGCCGAGCACCCGGGCGAACGGCATCGCCTCGTGGAGCAGCTTGGTCTGCTCCGGGTCGGGCTCGGTCACGCGCTGGCGGTGGCGGGCGGGGCCGGCGCGCTCAGGTCGGTCCCGGCCATGAAGTCCCGGATCATGCCGGCGAGTTGGGCGGGCCGGTCCTCCGAAACGAGCGTGCGGGCGCCGGCGACGATCTTCAAGCGAGCCCGCGGGAGGGCGTAGGCCAGCCGCTCGCCCAACGACCGGGGGAAGACCCGGTCGTCCTCACCCCAGACCACCAGCGCGGGACGATCGAACGCCCCGAATCGCTCGGCGGCCGCCAGCATGTGGCGGGGATGCAGGCCTCGCACCACTTTCTTGGCGTCGCGCCGGATGTCGCGATGGCGAGCCAGCGGTCGCACGTACGAGTCGCCCGCCTCCCGGTCGAGCGGCGCGTGGGTCAGCCAGCCGTAGGTGATCGGGAGCCGTCGGAGCAGGCGCCACCGCAGCGACTGGGCCGCGAGGAAGACCCCGCCCGGCATCCGCGCCGTCAGCTTCAGGTAGGCGAACAGCCGGGGCGGGAACACCTCGAACGCATCGCACGACACGAGCACGAGCCGCGCCACCCGCTCGGGATGGCGGGCGACAACCAGCTGGCTGATGGCCCCGCCGGTGTCGTTGCCCACCAGGGTCACGTCGTGCAGGTCGAGCGCGTCGAGGAACCCACCGACCAGGTCGGCGAGCCCGGGCGGGCTGAGATCGGCGTCGCGGTCCATCCGGACCGAGTGCGAGCCGAGCGGCCAGTCGGGGGTGATGCACCGGTACTGCTCGGCCAGCGACGGGACGACGTCGCGCCAGAGGTCGCCGTTGGTGAAGATCGGGTGCACGAAGACGATCGGGTCGCCTGCGCCCCGCTCGCGGTAGGCGATGCTGCCGGAGTCGAGCCGAACCTCGTGGCGCGAGCCGCGTTCCTCCGAGACCGACATGGCGTTACCGATAGATGTTGACGGTCTCGTCCAGGCCGAAGCGCGCCGGGTCACCGCGACCGGTGGCGGCGAGCATGAACTCGAACGGGTCGCCGGTGATGCGCTTGCCCCCACTCCCGCCGACCGGGAACTCGGCGATGCCGTCGAGCGCCAGGGTCGCCGCTCCCCACTCCTTCTGGCCGAGGATCGTGGCGATGTGCGAGATTCCCGCCTCGAGCCCCGGTCCCCGCTCCGACTTGCGTCCGATGGCCGACCGGATGTCGTCGGCGTGCAGGTACGTGTCGTACCAGAGCGCCTCGACGCCGTCGCCGAGCGTGCCGGCCACGTTCGGGGCGGGCACGGGGCCGTTCCACGCGTCGTCGTCGAAGGTCGCGACCATGTCGGTCCCCACCTTCCTCCCGGCGTCTACCTCGTCGGCGACCTCATCAGCCGACCGGCCCTTGCGCTCGTCCACCTGGCGCTGGGTCACGCCGGGGGTACCGAGGTCGTCCAGCTTCCCGGTGGTGACATCGGTGAGCTGGCCGGTGACGTGGCCGGCGACGTTGGCCACTGTCCACCCGTCACACCGGCTCGGCGTGTTCCACTCCTTCTCGTCGAGCGAACGCAGGAGAGTGGAGAAGTCCTCGAGCTCCTGAACGAACCCCTTGCTCACGGTCTCGCGGGGCAGCGCCATGGCGTGTCCTCCCGGTACAGTTACATGCAGGCTGCACGCATCCTTACACGAAGGAGGGCTCCCCGTCACCGGTGACAAGCGTCACAGACGCACCCAGGCCGAGCGATCGGCCACCACCCGGGCGGCGCTGATGGCGGCGGGCCGGGCGCTGTTCGGCGAACGCGGCTTCGCCGGGACGTCGCGGGAAGAGATCGTCGAACGGGCGGGGGTGACGCGCGGCGCCCTGTACCACCACTTCGCGGGAAAGGAGGACCTGTTCCGCGCCGTGTTCGAGGAGATCGAGCAGGAGATGACGGAGCACCTGGCGAAGGTCTCCCTCGCCGCCCCCGACCCGCTCGAGGCGCTGCGGGTCGGCTGCCGGGAGTTCCTCGACGTCGCCATGGCCCCGGCCGTTCAGCGGATTGTCCTGATCGATGCCCCCGCCGTCCTCGGATGGGCGACGTGGCGGGAGGTCGAGGCCCGCTACGGCCTCGGCCTCGTGACCATGGGGCTCCAGGCCGCCATGGATGCGGGCGTGCTCGCCCGCCAGCCGCTCCAGCCGCTCGCCCACATGCTGCTCGCCTCGCTGAACGAGGCGGCGCTGCTCGTCGCCGGCGCCGACGACCCGAAGCAGACGCGCCGAGAGGTCGGGGTGGTCGTCGACCACCTGATCGACCGGCTGGCGTCGACCGGCTGAGGAGCTGCCATCCTCCGGCAGGGGTCCGGGTTCCCCGGCCCCCGGACCGCCGGCTGCGTGCGGGAGCGGCGAGCGGAGCGAGCGCGACCAGAAAAGCAGGAGGAGGCGCTCCGGTAGGGTCCGGCTCCGATGCCCGCGCCCTTCCACGGAGAGCTGACGCTCCCGAATCAGGCCGAAGCGCTCCCGATCGCCCGTACCTATCTCACGCACCTCGCCGCGCTGGCCGCGCTGCCGGAGCCGGAGGCGGCCGCGGTGGTCGACGCCGCCCTCGAGGCGTGCGCCAACGTCGTCGACCACGCCTACGAGCCCGGCGAGGACGGCATCTTCACCGTCGTCGGCGGCGTCGACGCCACCGGGCTTACCGTCGCCGTCCGTGACCAGGGCATGCCGATCGACGCCGAGCGGGTGGGCTCACCCGACCAGAGCCCGGCCCGCGTGAGCGCCAGCGGCGGGCTGGGACTCATCCGACGGTCGGTCGACCACGCCGAGTGGATCCGGCGCGGGCGCGAGGGCAAGGAGCTGCGCCTGGTGAAGCGGCTCCCGTCCGAGTCGGTTCACGGGCACCTGGACGCAGCCGACGAGCCCGTCGACGACGAGGAGGAGGTCCCGCTCGCTCCCGAACAGGAGTACGCGGTCCGTCGGTTCGAGCCTGCCGACGCGATCGGGGTGTCGCGCTGCATCTACCGGGTGTACGGCAACACCTATATGCACGAGGCCTGCTACTACCCCGACCGTCTCGTCGCGCTGAACGAGACCGGCGAGCTCGCCTCGATCGTCGCAGTGGACGCCGCCGGCGAGGTCGCCGGGCACTACGCACTGGAACGGCCCGGGCTCACGAGGGTCGCCGAGCGCGGGATGGCCGTGGTGTCGCCCGCGCACCGAGGTCGGGACCTGATGGGGCGCATGCGGACCGCCATCGAGGACGAAGCGCGCGAGCTCGGGCTGACGGGCGTCTACAGCGTCGCGGTCACCAAGCACACGTTCAGCCAGCGCGTGAACGAGGCGTTCGGCTCCGACGTCTGCGGCGTCATCCTCGGCGGCGGCCCCGCCGACCAGGTCTTCAAGGGGCTCGAGGAGGAGGGCGAGAAGCCTCAGCGGGTGACGTGGGTCCAGTACTTCACCTACGTCCACCCGCCCGAGGAGGCGCTGGTCCACGCGCCGGCGCGCCACCGGGCGATAGTCGAGCGGATCTACTCCGGCCTCGGGCTACCGGTCGAGTGGCACGACGAGATGGAGGCGCCCACGCTGGGGAACGGCCAGGTCGACGTGACCTACAACCTCGGGCTCGACACCGGCACGATCAAGGTGCTCCAGGTCGGCGACGACACCGCGGCGGAGATCCGGCGCGCCGCCGACGACCTGTTCGGGGTCACCGGCGCCGAGGTGGTGCACCTGTGGCTGCCGCTCGCCGATCCCGCCGGCCCCGCGCTCCTGGAGGCGGCCGAGGCCGACGGCTTCTTCTTCCTCGGTGTCGGCCCCAGCTTCCTCCCCGACGGCGACGCGCTCTGTCTCCAGCGGCTCGCCTTCGACCTCGACTTCGACTACGTCGAGATTGCGAATCCGTTCGCGCGCGAGCTCCTCGACTACATCCGCGCCGACCGCGACCGCGTGCAGGCCGCGCAACCGGCCGCTACGTAGCGACGGGCGTGCCGTTCACGAAGTCGAGCTGGAGCACGAAGAGGTTGCGGGCACCGTGCGGGTAGCCGACCTTGCCCCGGACCCAGGCGTGCAGCACGAGCCAGAACTGGCCTTGCTCGTCGGTGAACACCTCCTGGCCGCCCGGTCCCTCGGCCTTGTCGGTCGAGGCGATCCACGGGCCCGGCGCCTTCGTGCACGGGCCCAGCGGTGAGTCGCAGACCGCGTACCCGATCGCGTAGTTGGGCGTCGCCCAGTCGTTCGCCGAATAGAAGAGGTAGTAGCGGCCGTCGGCCGCAGCCATGCTCGGCCCCTCGATCAGACCGCCCTCCCATCCCTGGTCGGCCTCGAGCAGCACCTGGGTCGGCCCGATCAGGTTGAGCCCGTCGGCCGACAGCTCCTGGGCGACGATGCCGTCGGTTGCGCCGTACTGCTTCCAGAGGAGGTAGGCGCGTCCGTCGGGGGTGACGACCGGGCTGGCGTCGATGGCCCCGCCGTGTCCGGGGCACACGAGCGGAGCGGTCGAGTCGTCTACGAAGCCGGTCGGCTTCGCCGACACCCCCCGCGAGATGCACTGCCGCTCGGGATTCTGCGCGGTGGTGGCGTAGTAGAGGACGAAGCCTCCCGGTCGGGCGAGGACCGAAGGGGCCCAGACCTTCCCCGGGATCGCCCACCCCGGGAGCTGGGCCAGCGCCTCGGACCGGTCGCCGCGAGCGCTGAGCAACCCGCCGGAGGTGAGGACGGGGACGTGGAAGTCCTCGGTGTTGGTCGAGTAGGCGTCGTAGGAGTCGCCGACGCGCAGGATGTACGGGTCGGCGAGGTCGCTGCAGTAGACGACCGGGCCGCCGCCGCGCAGCGCCTCGCGCAACTCGCCGGTGATGCCGCCGGTTCCGCCAATGGGTGGTCGTTCCCGCTGGGACGGTGGCTGAGCGTCGACCGGTGCCCGGAACTCGATGTCGGCGCAGGCCCGGTCCTCGAACACCGGGACCACGATGACAGCCAAGAACCACACGACCACCGCCAGCCCCGTGATCACGGCGCCGGTGACGAGCTGGGTGCGCCGCGTCGGGTTCATGGGTTGTTGGACCGAGTGTCGCGGTGCTCGGTTACCTCGCTGAGCGACGCCTCAGGCTCGGACCCGGGCGCGTACGGCGCGACACCATCGACTCCGCTGTCGAGCGGTGGTGACGGCCCTCGACGGCTCGTACTCCGGGAGTGACCGGGACCGCCGGAGCTCGTTGATCTCCTGCAGCTCGTCGGCGACCGCCCGGTCCATCCCGAGCAAACCGCCGTTTCTCACCTGGCCTCGGTACATGGTCCGCTCCTTCCCGACGCGTCATCACGTCGTCGGCGGAGAGGCCGTGCTTCGGTTCGAGGATACCCCCGGCTTCAACCCCTGCCTCAACCACCTGGGCGGGGGCGTCGTTCTCCGACGTGGTGAGCGTGCTGAAGTTCTGAGGGCTACTTCGCGGCTTGCCAGTCACCGAGCGCGGAGCACGCGTCCCGCAACGCTCTGAGCGCTTCCGGGATCTGCTGGTTGGCATCCCACCGGATCGTGCGATCGGCATCGCCGTCGACCACCCGCACCGTGTGCCAGGTCGGGTCTGACATTGCTCCGGTGCGGGGGAAGTCGTCGTCCATCCCGAAGAAGTCGGCCTCGGCGACCAGCTTCTCGATGTTCGTCTTGTCGTCGAGCGCTGCGGTGTCGAGGGGGCCGAGGCGTTGGTGATGGCTCCCCCCGGCAACGCCTCCACCGTGTTCCAGTATCACCTGCATCCCGTCACCCCTCCCAGGGTCGGAGACTACGTGTTCGCCTGCGCACCGTCGCCGATGAAGTCGAAGAGCCGGACGTCACGCTGGAAGGGCCGAGGGGTGCCGAGGAATCGGTGGGTGCCGATGCCGAAGCGGAATCCTTCCTCGGAATCGAACCCGACCTCCCCGAACCCGGCGCCTTCGAACCAGCTGCGGATCGTGGGGGTCATGTCGGGCGGCTCCCGGTGACGTGTCCAGATCACGGTCGCCCCGGATCGGCAGAGCTTCGGAAGTTCCTCGATCGTGGTGCGGATGTCGGCGTCGGAAACGTTGCCGAACACCCCACAGACGAGCACCAGGTCGGCGGGCACAAGCCCTTCATATGCGGTGGTGATCGAGGCGTCCCCCTGCACGATCTCCACCCGGTGGAGCCCGGCGGACCGGACGGACTCGCTCGCGTACGCGACGTTGCCCTCGTCGAGCTCGAGCAGCCTCGCTTCGACATCGCCTCGGCGGGGATGGTCGCGAAGCGCGCCCACCAGGTCTCTCCCTTGTCCGGCGCAGATGCTGATCACGCGGATCAACCCGGGGGGCGCCGCCGTGAGTGCCTCCCGGACCCGCCCCTGCACCAGTACCAGCCTCCGGTGGAGGGACGAGCCGGGCCGGTTGTACGGCTCGTGCCATGTGACCCAGTCTTTGTGCTCGCCCATCCACGGCGACGGTACCGCGACGTAGCAAGAACTCCTCAGGCAGAGATGCAGTCTCGGATCTTCTCCCGGTCCCGGGGCGGGATCGCACCGCCCAGAATCAGCACCTCGCCGACCTGCTCGCTTTCGAGCGGCGGCTCGTAGGCTGCCGCGTCCTCCTCCGACTCGAAGACCTGCACCACGATCGTCGCCGTCTCGGTGGTCAAGTCGACGGCGGTCGCACCCTCCTCGGGAGTATCGCTGGAGAGATTGGGATCGAACCCGGCGTCCTCGGCGCAGGCTGCGATCTCGTCGGCTTGCGCCTCGGTAGATGAACCCTCGTCTCCTCCGCCCCCGCATGCCAGGAGCGCCCCACTCAGCGCCACAAGCACGCTTGCGGTCTTCATGGCTTTCACGACCTCAGTTTGCCAAGAAGCACGACGGCGACCACTACGGCAACGAGGAGCGCAGTCACACTCGCCACTGCTCCGCCCGTTCGGAGGAGCGGGCGCGATCAGGTACTGCGCCGGGGACTCGACGCTTTCAGGAGGGCTTGCGCTGTCGCTCGCCGAGCCACGCATGCTCCCATGGGGTACCTTCGCCAGACAACGCGCTGGCACACTATTCGACAGGCCCCGCCCTCGGCCCTCGTGCCCTCGCCCTCGTGGGGCCGGTAGAGAACCTTGCGGTCCTGGTCATGGCCGCCGGCGGGTGGCCGTCGGAACGCCCCTCGGCGATTCCGGAACGCGACTGAGCTGCACAATCGATGGTTGGTGTACCAGAACGCTCGGCAAGGACTCCGTCTTCGTCTGTGTCGTGGTCATTCCGGATAGCGGTCGGCACCTGGACCCCACCACGGGAAGAAGGGTGGGAGGTCCCTACGCCGAGGATTGGGGGGCACAACCGACTCGAGATCGTCGTCGGCGAATCGACGACCGTACTGGTCGGGGAGTTCGCCCCAGCGCTTCGTCGTTCGCTCGTCGAGCGCCGCGCTGGCCTCAGCCGCATCTGGATCGGGTCGACCGATCCGCCGGTTGTCCGCGAGCCGGAACTCGCGCAGATGAGCCCGGTCCCATCGAGCGAAAGCTCCATCGATGGCATCGGCAAGCTCCGCGAAGGTGTGAGCGCGTGCAGCGCCGAAGACTCAGCCGGGGCGCGGCCAGAACGTTCGATCGCGACCCTCGACCAGCTCGACGGTGATCGACAGCCAGGTTCGACTCACGCGGTTCCCGGCAAGCGTTCCAGACCGTGGATGTGGTCGAAGCCGCGGTCGAAGGTGAGGATCTCATGAACAGCTCGACGATGCATCACCGCCGCGTGGAGACCGTCGCGCGCCGAGAGAGCGGGATGGGTCCCGAGCAGGTCTTTGGCATCGAAGACGTCGTGCTCGTCAATAGCGAACACATCGTCCACGACCGCCCGCAGGACGTCGAACGCGGGCTGAATCGCGTCACGGCGCTCGATCGCGACATACCGGTGGAGTATCTCTTGGAAGACCTCCGCATCGGTGACGAGGCGGCGCCGCTCGGTGACGAACCGGTCGAGAAGCCGCCGGGCGTCGTATTTGTTCGGGTGATCCGTCCCGACCAGGTACATCGGGACATTCGAGTCGACGAAGATCACGAGGTCACTTCGTCGGCGTATCCACGCTCGATCTCGACGAGCATCTCCTCGATGTCAGGTGCGGGGAACGAATGCGTCGTAGCACGTTCGACCGCGGCTCGCTTGGCGTCGATATCGCTGCGAGACACACTGGATGCTGCGGAACGCAGCACCTGGCGGGCCCACTCCGAAAGCGTCAGACCCAGGCTTCGTGCGGTTTCCTCGTAACGCTCGAGCTCGGCATCGTCCATGACGACTTGCATTCTTCTACTCACACTAGTAGTATAATCTACTATCGGCCGTCGGCAGACGATCCTCACCGCGCCGGTTGCCCACGTGCCCTCGGCCCTCGTAGCTCAGGGGATAGAGCAACCGCCTCCTAAGCGGTAGGTCGCAGGTTCGAATCCTGCCGAGGGCGCCGATTCGAGTTCGCCGCCGGCGAATTCGGTCACCGGCTGCTCGGGCAGAGCCTGCGCGGCGCGGTCGGTAGCGGGCGGTGAGGGTCTCGATCAGTTGGCAGGCGCCCACGTTGCCCTGATGCGGTAGCCGACGATCTGGCGCTCGATGCCCTTTAGCTCCAGCGGGCCGATCCGGTCGGCGTTGCCATCGTCACCCGCGGCTCGCAGAGTCTCCTCGGAAACAACGATCTCGCCCGCTCGCGCCTGATTGCAAAGCCGTGATCCCACGTTGGCGGTGTCGCCGACGATGCCGTACTGCCGGTGAGCACTCGAGCCGATATGGGCGGCGACGATGTCGCCGGCGTGCACGCCGATGCCGTATTCAACGGGCGGAAGATCCCTATCGGCAAGCTCGGAGTTGAGCGCGGGCTTCACGTCGAGCATGTCCCGTGCGCAGGCGAGGGCCGCGGCCGCGTAATCGGCCTGAGGCAGCGGCGCCCCGAACACCGCCAGCACCTCGTCGCCGACGAACTGCAACACAGTGCCGTCGTGGTCGAGGATGATCCGCGACGCTTCCTCGAAGTAGACCTCGAGGATCTCGCGGACCTGAGTCGGTTCGAGTTGTTCCGACATTCGAGTGAAGCCGCGCAGATCGCAGAACATCACAGCGACCTCCAACCGGCGACCGGCTGCCGCCGCTTCCGCCTTGCCCTCCTCCAAAAGCTCCTCTACCACGGCGTCGGGCACGTAGCGGGAGAACAACGCAGAGACGCGCCGACGCGCACGGAACTCGCTCCAGCCGCGCCACCCGCCGGCCCCGAGCAACGCAAGCACCAGCGCAGCCAGGGGATACACAATGTCGGTCACGTGTCCCGCGGCGAAGCGCTGTGCGGCAAACAGCCACCAGGCAATGCCGGCGATCCCTGCCGGCAGCGGGGTCAGCCACATCGGCACCAACAGCACCGTGACGACAACCGCGAGCGCCAACCCCGCCACCGCGGCAATCGTCGCCACGCTGCTGTCGGGCACGAGATAGTCCCCGGTCAGTAACGTGCTCAACGCATTGGCCTGAACAAACACGGGAGCGAGCCGGCCCGGGCCCGCCGGTGCGGGGAGCGGCGCGACAGTCGACGAGTCCGTTACCCCAAGCACGAGCGTGTGCCCGCGCAGCTGATCACGGGGGATCCGGCCCCCGATGAGCTGGTCCGCGCTGACCACCTGGTCGCCACCGGGCAGGAGGTCGTCGACGTAACGGACGCGCAATTCCTGATCGCCTTCGGTAGGAATGAAGCGTCCGTCAATCTCGAGGCCGTGCGAGCGCTCCTGCACTTCGGGCCGGAGTCCGTCGGCGCGAGACGCGGCCAGCAGCGCGAGGGAAGGTACCACTGTCCCTGGCCGTTCCTCGTCTGAGCCCACGATCTCCACGGCGAGCGGCACGGTTCGCACGACCGCCTGTGGCGAGCCGGCCGTGACGGTGTCGACCCCGGTGCCTGCCGAAGCGGTGACGCCTTCCTCAGCGAGAATCGGGCGGGTCTGCGTCGGCAGCCGCGACCCCGACCGGGGATCTTCGAGCTCGCCAGCCGCAGCCGGGAAGAGCGCCACCCCGACCCGCTCGAATGCCGCCTCGACGACGAGTCCCTCCGCGGGGCGAAGGGTCGCGAGCTGAGCCGCGGCGGTGGTGACCAGGTCGCGTTGGACTACGACCGTGTCCGGCTCGGCTTCGGCGATCTCCGACACGAGGTTGGAGTAGGTGGCCACTGGATCGATACGGGCGCGCCGCATGAAGCTCCGATCCGCAGCAACGATCACGACTCGGCCGTCGGCCGGCCCGTTCGGGAAAAGGGAATCGACCGCGCCCGCACGGGCGCCATGCGCGAACCCGATGCTCAGCCCGATCGTCGAGACCGCGCCGAGGATCGTTGCAGCCGCAAGTCCGCCCAATACGGCGCGAACGAGCTGCTGCTTGGCCATCAAGCGAAGTGCACACTCGCGAGAACACTCATGGCGTCCTGCACGAGCCGATCGAACGAATCAGCGACTGCGGGGGCGACCCGCACCATGACGATGAGGCGATCGTCGCCCGCGCCGAGATCCCACACACGCTCCTGTTCGCCGGCGACGAATCCGTGCGGTGTCACTCCCGGCTGCTGCTCGAGCAAGAGCGTGAGGCACGAGGTGGTAGCGGGACAGGACAAGTCGCCAGGCCGGTCGGTGACCGCGACATCGGCAACCGATCCCTCGCGGCCCAACAGGGTCGTGGATTGGACCCCCGAGACCATCAATTCCTGGTGTTTCGCCAGATACGAGAGGTAGTCACCGGGGACCGGCATCGATCGGTGTACGAGAGCCTCGTCGCTCTCGTCGGGCAGGCTGACGGGATCGTCGAGAACGGCCGCGCCAGCCTGCGCGGGAGACAGAATCGTCACTGAGACAGCCTGGCGCTCGCTTCCGATGTCTCGCCCGAGGAAGACGACGCCCTCCGTCTCAGCTCCGAGCTCCCACCCTTCAGGCACGGTGTAGGTGATCGTTGGCTCGAACAGCGACGTGTAGTACTCCCCCGGCGCTAGTGGTCCCGCGGCTGCGGCGACCGGCGTGGACGCGCGTCCCTGTGCCCCGGCGGCGACTTCCAAGTGACGCTTCGAGCCCAGCGTGCCTCCGTGTCCCGGAGCACACGCGGCGAACGCCGCGAGCGCGAGCACGACACAGACCACCGCACGTCGCCGATCTCCCGACTGCAACGACCTCATCCTGCCTAACACGAAGACCCCGTCATACCCCCGACCGGCTCAGCAGTTCGTCCTTGCTCATGCTCTCATGGCCGTTCCTCCGTGCACGGGCCCTCATCGTGATGCTCCCGGTGGCGTTCTCCCTCGCCTTAGCGCTCGCGCCCGGGACTCGATTCGACATTTATCGCATCGGTAGGTTCGATCGATCCCCGAAAGCTTTCGGCGCGATCCGATGCGGATGCGATTGGCTCGGTTCCTAACGCGGCACGGGTCGTAGCAGTGAGCTCGCACGATCAGTCCTCGGCGGCTGGCGGCAAGATCAAAGACTATTTGTCCGAGCTGTGGCGAAGTCGTCAACGCCGCACCGGCGCCGATGTGATGATCTCGAAGACTCTGGAACCGGACCCGATGATGGAACGCACGGCGATCCCTGTTGGCTGACACATCACTACGAGCGACCAGCGCCTTAGCTCAGGAGCGCTACCCCCACGGCTGAGGAGGTCGGTCACCGTCCTGGCGAGAGTGTCGATCGACTCTGACGAGCCACGGTTCGAATAGCGTCCTATCAAGGGCGCTTCCGAAACGCGCTCCCACCTCCGCGTGCGCTACCGCCGGGGGTGCGGTGTGGCGTCCATGCTGCGCGCTTGATCCCACAGGGCGACGAGCATCGGGACGATCACGATCATGTTGTAGGAGAAGTGGAGATAGGGCCGGCCGAGGGGCGAACCGATCACTCCGCCCGAGCCCATGATCCCGGCGAAGCCGCCGGCCACGTAGGTGCCTCGGTCCACGAGATACATCCAGAAGAGGTAGAAGTGCTCGATCTGGTGGAGGCTGGCGGCGGCGAACGCCACCCACAGCCACCGGTTCGCGCCGCGGAACAGCACCAGGAACACGCCGAGTGCCAGCCACAGGAGCGTGTCGGCGACGAAGTGCACCGTCTCGAAGTCGAGCTGCCCGAAGACGCCGTGCGAGTGCGCGAGGTCTCCGTGGGTGCCCAGCATCTGCAGGACCTGCACGCTGTGCTCGCCCATGTGGAGCGTCTGGATGAAGGCCACGGCCAGGAAGGTGGCGAACAGGCCGTAGCGCTCGCGCTTCCAGACGATCTCGTACACCAGGAGCGGCGTCCACGGCAGCAACGCCGACAGTCCGACGAACCAGAGCCCGTGGCCGCTGAGGGCTGCGCCGGCCGCCAGCAGCGAGGACACCGCGTAGCCGGTCAGCAGCAGCGTGACCGACGGCAGCCGGCCACCGCTCCGCGCGACGGCGATGACGAGCAGGACGGTACCGATGCCTCCGGTGAAGGCGAGCAACTGCACGATGCCCAGTCCCAGCCAGGCGCTTCCGGCACCGATGGCCAGCGCCGGAACGAGGAGTGGCACCACGATCCCGATCGTTGCCCCCAGCGACGCGCCGGCCGCCGTGCCGATGATGTACGGATCTGCCATCGGATTGCGCAGGATCGCC
>JACDBD010000441.1 GCA_013695115.1 Actinomycetota bacterium
GCTCGGGGTCGGCCGTCTCCGAGAAGGTGGTGAACCCGACGAGGTCGGCGAAGAGCATCGTGGCCACCCGGCGCTCGTCCGGGCGGCTGACGAGGGTGTGACCACACGAGGGGCAGAACCGAGCACCCTCCGGTACCGCATTCCCGCAGGATGGGCAGGTCACGAGTACAGGATAGAGGGGGCCCGGTGGGCGCCCCGAAGCGTCAGCCGTTCTCGGCGTCGGGCGCGCGCCATTGGCGGAGGAGGTCCCACGAGAAGATGCCGGTGCTGTGTCCGTCGTTCCAGCGGAGTGTGATGCCCCAGGCACCGATGAGCTCGGCGTCCTCGATGCGTAGAGGTTGGGGTGATGCCGGCTTGGGCCACACCGGGAGATCCCGTTCTCGCAGGCCACGACACTCGGCGCAGGGGCAGTTCACCCGCAGCTCCTCGAGCCCGAAGGCAGCAGTCGCACCGTCGGCCCAGCTCAGGGTGAGGCCGCGCTCGCGGTCCACCTCTACTCCGGTCGGGGTCTCGCTCGCCTGGTTTTCGGTCATTCGCCCTGTGACGCGAGTCACGCGCCGCGGTGCCTTCGTATCAGGTCCTGCACCAGCTCCGAGACCCGGGCTCGCTCCGACGACGGCGCGTTCGAGCGGCGGTAGAGGCGGGCGTGCTGCTCCATCAGATCGGGGCGCGCTTCGGCCAGCCACCCGAGGTAGTGCTCGCGGACACCGGGCCGGAGGTGGAGCAGCACCGAGGAGATGGACGTGGCCCCGGCCTCGATGCACGCCCCCACGACCTCGTCGAGCTGGTCAGGGCGATCGGAGAGCCCGGGCAGGATCGGCGCGATCAGGACGCCGCAGGGCACGCCGGCCTCGTTGAGGCGGGCCACCGCCTCGACCCGGCGCCGGGGGTGCGGCGTTCCGGGTTCGGTGCTGCGCCACACGTCCTCGTCGAGCGTCCCGATCGAGAAGTTGACGTGGACGTCGGCGCGCTTTGCCGCCTCGGCCAGCAGATCGAGGTCGCGGAGTACGAGTGTGTTCTTGGTGAGGATGGAGAAGGGGTTGGCCGCGTCGTTCAGCACCTCGACGATGCCGCGGGTCAGGTGGTACTTGCCCTCGGCCCGCTGGTACGGGTCGGTGTTCGTACCCATTGCGATGTGCTCGCCCTGCCAGCGGCGCGGCGCGAGCTTGGCGCGAAGGCGCTCCACCGCGTTGATCTTGACCACGATCACGCGCTCGAAGTCCTCGCCGGAGTTGAGGTTGAGGTACTCGTGCGTCGGCCGAGCGAAGCAGTTGTGGCTGACAACGCCGTTGGCGATGAAGTCGCCGGTGCCGGTGGTGATGTCGAACATTGGCAGCTCGATGCGGAGATCCTCGATCGAGGTCACGCAGAGGGGGGCGTCGCTCTTGATCGCGACGCCGTCAATGGTCCGCTTCCGCGTGATGGCTGGATCGACGGTATGGAAGAAGCGGAGATGCTCACGAAGACCACCGACCACGCGGACCACGAGCATCGGCTTTTCCCGGGCCACGGTTTCGACCACGAAGCGGAAGTTGAAGCATCGAAGCGACGACGTGATTTGTTCGATGATCGAAGGGTCGGTGTTGGAGATGCGAAGCGCGTGGTCGTTGCGTCCGCCCTCGGCGTCGAAGATGCCGGCGAGGAAGCCCTTGCGCCACTGGTCTGATGGCGCATCCGGCCACTCGATGATCTCCTCGACGGCGGCAACCGCTGCCCGCGCCTGCGTGCGTATGGCGCCCAGCGCCTGGTGTTGCCCGACCGCTTCCTTGAACACGAACTCGGTCGTCCGCACGCCGTGGAGATCCAAGTACGCGCGGGATCGGCGGAGCGCCTCGAAGTCGGTCAGCGCAAGCCGGAAGCGGTGGACATCGCCATGAGCACGACCGGGCCGCGGATACGAGTAGTGGCCGAGGCTGCCGTCGCCTCGAACGATCCCGCACAGATATCCGGTGCGGTACTCGTCGTCTTCCGGCGGTGCACCCGCGAATTGCCCAGTGCCCATGAGCTTGTTGTTCATCGTCAGGTGCGGGCGTTGGAGCGGTCCGTACTCCGCACCGGTGACGTGCTTCCACCCCCGGTTGGACAGGAACCGATGATCGCCGCTCGTAACCAGCTTGGTCCCGTCCTCCAGCGTGACGCGGTAGGCCGGCCTGACAGCCGACCATTGATCGAGCACGTCCGTGATGACGTAGCGGCGATAGTTCCCCACCCGGATCGTGCCGTAGACGCGATCGCCAGCGCGGATCTCAGCGATGGGCTTCGTCCGCCCGTTCGACATGAGAACGGGTGTATCTCCGAGGGCGCAATAGACGCACGAATGGCTGCATCCCCTGTACGCGTTGATCGTGTAGCGGAACGGGACGGGGGAGTTGGGGCCGACCTCGTTGATGATCTGCTTCGCCCGCACGTGCAGGAACTCGAGGCCGCGGTACTCGCCCACCCCGATCTCGCGCTCGGGCGGCTCTTCGAACAGCGTCGGCTGCGCGGGCGCGGCGGCCTCGTCGACCACGGTCCAGCGCAGGCCGTCACGGGCGCCCATGAGAGCAGCCTACCGAACATGTGTTCGACGCCGCAAGAGACCACAATGGTGGCGTGCCGCCGCTCCCCGACGCCGAGATCGAGAAGGGGCTCGCCAAGCTCGGGGGCTGGTCGCGATCGGGCGACGAGATCGAGAAGATCTTCGAGCTGCCGTCGTTCCCCGACGCCGTCGCCTTCGTCACCAGGGTGGGCTTCCTGGCCGAGGCCGCCAACCACCATCCCGATCTCGACGTGCGCTATCGCAAGGTGCGGGTCGCGCTCTCGACCCACAGCGAGGGCGGGATCACCGAGAAGGACCTCACGCTCGCGGGCGAGATCGAAGCGGCCGCCGGCGGCGGCTCGAACGGCTGATCCATGGTCACCGCCCTCGTCGCCGGCGCCGTCCTCTTCCTGGTCCTCGCGCTCGTTGTTGCGGTGGCGCGCGACCCGGGCCCGCCGCCCGGCGACGTCGCCCTTGCCTACGAGCTCGCGTGGGATCGACTCGACTTCGAGACGCTGTGGTCGCTCTCGGGTACCGAGCTTCGGGACGACCGGCCGAAGCACGACTTCGTCGACGCGAAGCGGGCGGCGTACGACCGCGCCCCCGGGCTCGCCGGCCTCGCTCGACACGTGTCACTCGACGACGTCGCCGCGGGCACCGATGTCGCGGTGGTGCGCACGAGAATCGAGCTGACCGACGGCGGCGTGGTCCGCAACGAGCTGCGTCTCGCCCGGCGCGACGGCAGCTGGCAGGTGGTGGCGTACGAGCTTCGGGAGAGCTCGGACGCCCCGACTGAAGCCTGAGTCGCGCGCTCTCGTGCAGGCGCGCCACGCCGACTATGTCGTGCTCGTAGTCGCCGACCTCGATCGCGCGCTGGCCTTCTACGTTGACGTGCTCGGTCTCCCGCTCGCTCACCGGTCCGGCCCGTTCGCCCAACTCGCTACCGGGGCGACGCGGATTTCGCTCTACGAGCGGGCGGCGATGGCCGAGACCTTGGGCCGACCGCTCGTGGCGCCCTCGCCCGATGCCCCCGGCTTCGAGCTCGGCTTTCTCGCCGACGACTGTGACGGCGCGTACGAGGAGCTCGTGGCCGCCGGCGCCGAGGCCGCGGTGCCGCCCACCGACCGGGCGTGGGGCCAGCGCACTGCCTACGTGCGCGATCCCGACGGCCATCTCGTCGAGCTTGCCCAGGACATCCGCGGTCAACCGGAGTAGGCCCAGCCCCGCCAGCGGCCGATGTCGATCACGAGCGTCGCGCCCGAGAGCCCGATCGCCTCGTACTGCGCGTACTTCGCTCGGAGGGCGGCGGCGGCCTGGTCGCGTTCCGGGCCGTCTTCGACCACCCGGCCGCGCCCGTCGACCCGCACCCACCACACCCGCGGCCAGTCCTCCTCGTAGTGGTCGACCAGCAGCGTCGCAGCAGGGTTGGCACGGATGTTGGCGAGCCGCTGGAGCGCGGGGGTCGACTTCGGCTTGTCGTCGACGCTCGAGACGATGCGGGTGCCGTCCCCGATGAGCGCGAAGCAGATCGGGACGAGATGCGGCGTGCCGTCGGGTCGGACGGTCGCGAGCCGGGCGACGCGGGCGGCGCGCACTCGCTCCCGCATCTCGTCCTCGGTCACCGCGCTGACGATACCGTCGGGCGGTGATCGGAGCGCTGCTCCTGACCGGGGGTGCGAGCCGGCGCCTGGGCTTCGACAAGGCCGAGCTCAGGCTCGGCGACGAACGTCTTGCCGATCGGGCGGCGCGGGTCCTCCTCGCAGTGTGCGACCCGGTCCTCGAGGTCGGCCCGGGAC
>JACDBD010000016.1 GCA_013695115.1 Actinomycetota bacterium
GGCGCCAGGCGCGTGCACTCGCTGCCGCCCTCGATCCCGGCCAGCCGCACCGAGAGCGCCTGGCGGCCCTCGGTCAGGCAGCGGTTGACCTTGGTCAACCCACCGATTGGCCCACGACGAGCGCCGGACGGCCACGCAGACCTCTGCACTCGTCGAGGCGGAAGCGGGGGAGCGTCCGGCGACATTGCCCTTCCTCGAACTCGGCTACAGACGCCGGCTTACGGTAGACGCCCGTCCAATGTCGCATTCATGGGATTGCGAAACTCTGCTCGGGCTTGGGTGGTGCTTCCGGTCTTCGTCCGGAGCGAGAGTGTGGCGCCGCGTCGCCCAGCGCCCGTTCACGGCGGAAAGCAGTCACGCTGCAGCTTCGAAGCGTGGGGCTAATGCTGGGCGGGCGCTCGGGCAATGTCCACCACGCTTTCACTCCATGCGGCCAAGGCTACGAGCGCGCGTACTCCTCCGCCGAGCGCGCCTCGAACTCGAAGCCGACGAAAGTCTCATCGCCTACCACCCATCCGTCATGGCCCGGTTCGATCACGTAAGCGTCGCCCGGCCCGATGTCGGCCTCGGTTCCGTCCTCGTGTGTGATGTGGAGCCTGCCGGACTGAGCGACGCCCACGTGCCGGACCTGGCAGCTGTCGGTGCCCACGACCGGCTTCACGCACTCCGACCACTTCCAGCCCGGCTCGAATGTCATGCGGGCAGCGGTGGTGCCCCCAACGCGAATCACGTCGACGCGTGTCTTGTCGGGTGTCCGCGTCTCGTCCGGTGAGTCGAAATCCAGCGCCTCTACACCAGCCATCCCGACCTCCTAAGAATTGCGAATTGCCCCGGTGCGACCAACCTAGCCGCACGGCGCTCCACGATCAAGGTCGTCCGAGTGCACGGCTTCGGACGACCTGAACTGCGGCTCGTGGGCCACTCGCGCCCGCTCGTCTGCGATTGCAGTCGTCTCGGAAACGCTCGTGCGGGCGCTTGGAGCTCGTCCCCCGAGAGCGTCTCGGGTCGTGCAAACGAGACGCTCGGTGGCAGGCGAAAAGGAGAAGCGTGGATCGCTTTCCTGACGCGCACGGAGGCCCCAACCGATTGCGGCCAACTGCAGTCGTACGGGGCGGCGCCGGGCGAGGCCCAGGCGCCCTACTGCGGGCGCCCGGGCGGCCGCTCAGGACGAGGCGGACTCCATCTCCTCCATGTTCTTGGTCACGACCTCCATCGTCCGTCCGAGTTCCTCGGTGGGGCTGAACTCGACCACCTCGGTCCCGGCGTAGAGGATCGGCGTGTGGCCCGGTCCAACGTAGTACGCATCGCCGCCCTCGAAGACCTCTTCGCGGTCCCCGGAGCGAAAGGCAACCTTGCCCTTGATCACGTAGCCCATGTGCTCGCACTGGCACTGGTCATCGGGCAGTCCCTTGAAGAAGGGCGACAGGTCGGCGTCCTGGGTGTAGGTCTCGAAACCCACTGTCCAGCCATCTTGGAAGTGCTCGAAATGGCCTTCGTATCCCTCGAGCGTCTCATGCTCGGAAGCGGTTTCCTTCGATGCCTTCGGCATTCTCTACCTCCTGTTCGGCGGTTCCGGTGAACTCTCGTAGCTTGCGCGCTGAGTCGCAAGCAATCGGATGGCTCAGGCCTTCTGATCGCCCGCCGCGACATCGCGCTCGCGGACAATGCGACCCTCCCGGAGCTCGAAGACCGCGTTGGCGACGACCCTGCGCCCGCCGGGGAACTCGCAGGTGACGGTGGCGGCGGCGCGATCCTCTCCCGCGACCGCGTTCTCCACCGTCGCCTTGACGCCGGCGGGCGGCGCAGTGCTCGAACATGCCCCTGAACACCTCCTTGCCGTGCCGGAGGCGCGGCGAGCTCGGCGGGTTGTCGCGGTCGATCTGGATCAGCTCGACATCGTCCGCGTAGAGCGCGAGCAGCGCCTCGACGTCCCACTCCTCGTAGCCGCGCCTGAGCGCTTCGAGATCGAGCGTTGTGCTGGGCTCGACTGTCATCGTGACTCTCCTTCGTCGTGGTGGATGTGACCGTTCGTGGGCTACCATGGCCCTTGAACCGCGGTTCAAGTCAAGGGCCCTTTGACAGATGGACGGATTCCCCGAGCTGACGATCGGCGAGGTGGCGCGGCGCGCCGGTGTGGCGACTTCCTCGATCCGCTACTACGAGCGGATCGGCCTCCTTCCCGAGCCCGACCGCTCGGGAGGGCAGCGGCGCTACGACACGGAGATGCTCGGCAAGCTGGGTTTCATCGGCGTCGCCCAAAGCGCGGGGTTCAAGCTGCGCGAGATCAAGGAGCTGATCGACGGGGTCGACGGCGCGAACGGCCTGGGCGAGCAGATGCGCTCGCTCTCGA
>JACDBD010000098.1 GCA_013695115.1 Actinomycetota bacterium
CCGGAGACCCTGCGCACGAGCTCGCCGACCAGGAAGCCGAACGTCACCGCGTGGTACCCGTTCGCGGTTCCCGGCTCGAACGCCGGGGCCATCGCCTCGACGCCGGCGATCATCGCCTCCCAGTCGAGGACCATGTCCGGCCCGGTCAGGAAGGAGGCGACATCGAAGAGACCGGCCTCGTGGCACAGCACCTGGCGGACGGTGATGTCCTCCTTACCGTTGCGTCCGAACCCGGTCCAGTGCTCGGCGACGCGGTCGTCGTAGTCGAGCAGGCCGCGGTCGACGCAGACGTGCAGCGCGGTGGCCACCACCCCCTTGGTGGTGGAGTACGAGACCGCCAGCGAGTCCTCGCGCCAGGGGTTCCCGGCGTCGTCGGCCGCGCCGGTCCAGACGTCCACCACCGGTCGCCCCCGGTAGTAGACGCACACCGCTGCGCCGCCCCGTCCGAGCGCGCCGACCAGGGCGTCGAGCCGGGCGGCGACCGGCTCGAAGGCGGCGTCGTACGCACCTTGCACCATCGCGGCATGCTATTGCACAGCCTGTGAAAAAACCATAAGCTGGTTCGGGATGGCGACCACGAGCATCACCACCGGCGACACGACGGCCAGCGGCACAACGGATGGCCGCTCACTTCGGGCGGCTCGCACCCGCGAGGCCGTCGTCGAGGCCCTCCTCTCGCTCAACGACGAGGGGAACCTCCGGCCCACCGCCCGGGAGATCGCCGACCGGGCCGGGGTGTCGCTGCGGTCGGTCTACGTCCACTTCGAGGACCTCGAGGACCTGTTCAGCGCGGCCGCGGCCAAGCAGTTCGAACGGCTCGTCACCCTGTACGAGCCTCTGCCGACCGACGGGCCCCTGCCCGACCGTCTCGACGCCTTCGTCAGCCAACGGGCCCGGATCATGGAGGCCGCCGCGCCCGTCCGGCGGGCCGCGCTCCTCCAAGAGCCGTTCTCCCCCGCGCTCGCGCAGGTCATGGCCCTGACCCGCAAGGCCGGACGGGACGAGATCGAACGAGTCTTCGTCACCGAGCTCGAGCGCGAGCGGGGCGCCGCTGGCGAGCGGCTCCGCGCCTCACTCGACGTCGCCGCCGGTCCCGGCACCTGGGAGACCCTCCGGGTGCACGACGGCCTCTCGGTCGAGCAGGCCCGGCTCGTCGTCACCGAGATGCTCACGAAGCTCCTGGCGTCGGGCTGAAATGGAGGTTCTGCGGACCCCGGACGAGCGTTTCGCGTCCCTGCCCGGCTACCCGTTCTCCCCGCACTACGTCGAGGTCCCCGACGGCGAAGGCGGCGAGCTGCGCGTCCACTACGTCGACGAGGGCCCTGCCGACGCCGATCCCGTCCTCCTCCTCCACGGCGAGCCGTCGTGGAGCTTCCTGTACCGCAAGATGATCCCGGTGATCACCGCCGCCGGGCACCGGGCCGTCGCCCCCGACCTCGTCGGGTTCGGGCGGTCCGACAAGCCGTCGAAGCGCGCCGACTACACCTACCAGCGCCACGTCGACTGGATGCGGGCGCTGCTCGAGCAGCTCGACCTGCGCAACGTCACCTTCGTCGGCCAGGACTGGGGCGGCCTCATCGGGCTGCGCCTCGTCGCCGAGCACCCCGACCGCTTCGCCCGCGTCGTCGCCGCCAACACCTTCCTGCCCACCGGCGACCGCGACCCGGGTGACGCTTTTCTCGCGTGGCAGAAGTTCTCCCAGGAGACGCGCACGTTCCGCGTCGGCCGGATCGTGAACGGCGGGTGCGTGACCGAGCTGCCCGAGGACGTCGTCGCCGCCTACGACGCCCCGTTCCCCGACGAGACCTACAAGGAGGGCGCCCGCCAGTTCCCCCTGCTGGTGCCGACCTCCCCCTCGGACCCCGCCGCCGAGCCCAACCGCCGGGCGTGGGAGGTGCTGTCGAAGTTCGACAAGCCCTTCCTCACCGCGTTCAGCGACTCCGACCCCATCACGGGCGGGACCGACCGCGTCCTCCGGGAAGCGATCCCGGGGACGAAGGGCCGGTCCCACACCACGCTCGCGGGCGGGGGCCACTTCCTCCAGGAGGACGTGGGCGAGGAGCTGGCGCGGGTAGTGGTCGACTTCGTTGGGGCAACCTAGGGTCAGTCCGACCAGGGGGGAACCGTTGCGCCAAAGGGGGGAGCGCTCGGGGACGACGCTGGCCGCGCTCCGCCGCCGCGTCGGTGACCTCGACATCGGTCGCGCGCTCGCCGTCGGCCTGCCGGTGGCGGCGCTCATTGTCGCGGTGCGGATCTCGCCGTACCCGGCGCCGCTCGGCGTCATTCTCGACGGCGCCCTCGGCGGCGGGCGCATCGCGCTCGTCGCTCTCGGCATCGCGCTCATCTACCGGGCCAACCGCGTCGTGAACTTCGCCCAGGGCGACCTGGGCCAGCTCCCGACCACCATCGTCGTGATCCTCGTGGTGAGCCTGGGCTGGAACTACTACCTCGGCGCCGCCGTCGGCCTCGCCGCCGCCATCGTCCTCGGCATCCTGGTCGAGACCCTGATCATCCGCAGATTCTTCAAGGCCCCGCGGCTGATCTTGACGGTGGCGACCATCGGGCTCGCCCAGCTGCTCATCTGGGCGTCGTTCGCGCTCATCGGCAGGGTCGAGGAGACGAGCTTCCAGTCCACCCGCCTGAACGCCCCGTTCAAGGTGAGGTTCGAGCTCGAGGGCACGATCTTCAACGCCAACGACGTGATCGCGATGATCGTCGTACCGATTTGCTTCCTTGCACTGGCGCTGTGGTTGCGGCGTTCGAACGTCGGCGTCGCCGTGCGCGCGAGCGCCGAGAGCGCGGACCGCGCGGCCACGCTGGGTATCCCGGTGCAGCGACTGCACACAATCGTCTGGACGGTCGCGACCGTGCTGGCCTTCGTCGGGATCTTCCTTCGGGCCGGCACCGTCGGCATCCCGATCGGCGACCCCAACGGGCAGGCGCTGGGGCTGACGTTCTTCGTCCAGGCGCTCGCCGCCGCGGTGATCGGGCGGATGGAGCGGTTCGTGGTGATCGCCATCGCCGCCATCGGCCTCGGCGTCCTCGACAAGTCGATGACCTTCCAGCCCGGGAACCGGCCCGCGTTCAACGACGTCGTCCTGTTCCTCGTCGTTCTGGGCGCCCTGTGGTGGGTGCGACGGCCGGGCCGGGGACGCGTCGACACCGAGCAGACCTCCACCTGGCAGGCGGTACGCGAGATCCGACCCATCCCTCGCGAGCTCGCCGGTCTCCCCGAGGTGAAGCTCCTCCGCTGGGTCCCGCCGCTGCTCCTCGTGGGCGCGCTGGTCACCCTGCCCCTCTGGCTCTCGCAGAGCCGGATGAACCTGGCGACGGTCACCGTGCTCTTCGGGATCATCGGCGTCTCGTTGGTGGTGCTCACCGGCTGGGCCGGCCAGGTGAGCCTGGGCCAGATGGCGTTCGTCGGTGTCGGCGCCGCCGTCGGCGGAGGCCTCACCGACCGTCTGGGCTGGGACCTGTCGCTCGCCGTGCTCGTCGGTGGCATCGCCGGTGCGGTCGCGGCCACCGTCATCGGCATCCCGTCGTTGCGCCGCCGCGGCTACACCCTCGCGGTGGGCACGCTCGCGTTCTCCCTGTTCGTGTCGGCATACGTGCTCAACCGTGAGTTCTTCAACGAGCGACTGCCGGCGTTCCGCATCGACCGTCCCGATCTGTTCGGCGTCATCGACATCACGACCGAGACCCGCTTCTACTACCTGTCACTCGTCGCCCTCGCCCTCGCCGTCTTCGTCGTGTACGGACTGCGCCGCAGCCGGACGGGGCGGGTGCTGATCGGGATCCGGGAGAACGACCGCGCCGTGCGCGCCTACGGCGTCGACGCCGCCCGCACCACCCTCGCCGGCTTCGCCATCAGCGGCTTCCTCGCCGCCTTCGCCGGCGCGCTGTTCGTCCACCAGCAGACCGGCTTGGGCGTCGAGCCCTACCTCCCCCAGAGCAGTCTCAAGGTGTTCACGATGGTCGTCATCGGTGGCCTCGGCTCCGTCCCCGGCGCTCTGCTCGGCTCGACCTACGTACAATCAGTCGACTTCTTCCTCCCGAGTGACTGGCAGTTCTTCGCCACCGGGGTCGGCCTCCTGCTCGTGCTCATGATCCTGCCCGGCGGCCTCGGCTCGCTCCTCTACGAAGGCCGCGACTGGATTCTCCGTCGCATCGCCACGCGGCGCGGGATCGTGGTCCCGAGCCTCGTCGCCGACCGCCGGGTCGAGGAGCCCATGCTCGAGCCGGAGCTCGAAGAGGCCCGGGAAGCCGCGGGGCGGGCGCCGGCGGAGCTCGCGCCGTGAACGAGCAGACCACCCCCCAAGCCAGCGGGCAGCGCGGGCTCATCGGGCGTTGGGTCGACCGCACCACCGGCGGGGCACCGTTCTTCCCGCTGTTCGTGCTGTTCGGACTGAACGCGGTCGACGAGCTCGACCGGACCGCGTTCGGGATCCTGTTGCCCGAGATCCGCGACCACTTCAACCTCGACAACGAGGGGATCCTGGCGGTGGTCGGTCTATCGTTCGTTGCCGCACTCGTGCTCGCGCTGCCGATCGGATTCTCGGCAGATCGGCAGAGCCGCACCCGCATCGCCGTGCTCGGCGCGATCGCGTGGGGGACGTTCTCGGTGCTCACGGGATTCGCCACGATCGTCCTCATGCTCGTCATCGCCCGGGCCGGCTCGGGACTGGGCCGGGCGGTGAACGACCCCGTGCACAACTCGCTGATCGCCGACTACTACGACATCCCCATCCGACCCCGGGTCTACTCGGTGCACCGCGCCGCCAACTCTGTGGGCCAGTTCGTGGGACCGCTCGCCGGCGGCGTGATCGCGTACTACCTGGGATGGCGGGCCCCCTTCATCATCTTCGGCATCCCGACGGCCATCTTCGTGATCCTCGCCCTCCGCCTCCGCGAGCCCGTCCGCGGAAACTTCGAGCGCAAGGCCATGGGCGCCTCGACCGAGGCCATCGCCACCGAGGAGCAGCCGCCGTCGTGGGGGGAGTCATGGCGGATCGTGTGGCAGGTCCGAACACTCCGGCGCCTCTTCTACTCGCTGCCATTCCTCGCGGTCGCCATCGTCGGCCTGCTGGCGCTCGGATCGCTCTTCTACGACGAGATCTTCGGGCTCAACGAGGTCGAGCGCGGTCTCGTCGCCGCGGCAGTGGAGCCGGCCCAGATCCTCGGCTTCATCATCGGCATCCCGATCGCCACCCGCCTCCTCGCGCGCGACCCCGGCCTGGTGCTGAAGTTCCTCGCCGCGGTGGCTGTGATCGTGGCGGTCGCGTGGATCGTGTTCTCGCAGGCGCCCAACCTGCCGATCGCCATCGCGACCAACCTCGTGATCTCCGCCGCCCTTGGTCTGCTGGCGCCCGGCATCTACACCGTGCTGTCGCTGTCTGTGCCACCGAAGGTGCGCGCCTTCGGGTTCGCGGTGGCGGCAGTGTGGATCATCCCCGGCCTTCTCGTCTTGCCATTGATCGGAGCCCTCGGCGACTCCTGGGGACTCCGCACCGCGCTGCTCCTGATCGTTCCGATCTTCCTCGCCGGCGGGCTCATCCTCGCTTCGGCGGGCTCCTTGGTGAAGGCCGACATGCAGCGGGTCTGGACCGCGGCCGCCGCCCAATCGGAGGCCGCGTACCACCGGCGCCAGGGAGAGTCCAAGCTGTTGATCGTGCGCGATGTCGACGTCGACTATGACGGGGTGCAGGTGCTCTTCGGCGTCGACTTCGAGGTCGACGAGGGCGAGATCATCGCGCTGCTCGGCACCAACGGCGCCGGGAAGTCGACCCTGCTCAAGTCGATCTCGGGTCTGGTCGAGGCGAGCGGCGGCGCCATCATCTTCGACGGCCGCGACATGACCCACACGCCGCCCCACGAGATCGCCGGGCGCGGCGTCAGCCAGGTCCCGGGCGGCCAGGGTGTCTTCCCGTCGCTCACGGTGGCGGAGAACCTCCGCCTCGCCGGCTGGCTCCACCGCCGCGACCACAAAGAGGTGCGGGAATCGACCGAGCGCGTCTTCGGCTACTTCCCCGTGCTGCGCGACCGGATCCACGAGCCCGCCGGCAACCTGTCCGGGGGCCAGCAGCAGATGCTTACCCTGGGCATGGCGTTCATCTCCCGGCCCCGACTGCTGATGATCGACGAGCTCTCGCTCGGGTTGGCGCCGACCGTGATCTCCCAGCTGCTCGAGATCGTGAAGGGCCTGCGCGAGCGCGGGACCACGATCATCCTGGTCGAGCAGTCGGTGAACCTCGCGCTCACCCTGGCGGAGACCGCCTACTTCATGGAGAAGGGCGAGATCCGCTTCCACGGCCCGACCGCCGAGCTGCTCGATCGCCCCGACGTCCTGCGCTCGGTGTTCCTCGAGGGTGCGGCAAGTGGCCAGGCGGCCATGGCGGCCGGCCCCAACGGCGAGTCGGGCGACGGGCGCGGCCGCGCCGCCGAGAGCGAGCGGAGCAGCGAAACCCGACTGGCCGTCCACGACGTGTCGAAGCGCTTCGGCGGGATCGCCGCGGTCTCGGGCGTGTCGTTCTCGGTCGGGCCGGGCGAGATCGTCGGGTTCATCGGGCCCAACGGCGCGGGCAAGACCACCCTCTTCGATGTGATCTCCGGCTTCTCCCCCGCCGACGGTGGCCGCATCGAGCTCGCCCACGACGACGCGATGCACGACATCAGCCGGAAGTCACCCCAGGCCCGGGCCCGGCTCGGGCTGGGCCGGTCCTTCCAGGACGGTCGCCTGTTCCCCGCGCTCACCGTGGCCGAGACGATCGCGGTGGCGCTCGACACCCAGGTGGAGGTGCGCGACCCGTTGGCGGCGGCGATGCACTTCCCCACCGTGGCCGGCTCGGAGGAACACGTGCGCGCCCGGGTCGACGAGCTGATCGATTTGATGGGACTGGGCGCGTTCCGGGACAAGTTCGTGCACGAGCTGTCGACCGGCAGCCGCCGCATCGTCGACCTGGCCTGTGTGCTCGCCCACGACCCGAGCGTGCTGCTGCTGGACGAGCCGTCGAGTGGCATCGCCCAGCGCGAGGCCGAGGCGCTCGGGCCGCTGCTGCTGAAGATCCGCGACACGTTGGGGGCGAGCCTGCTGCTCATCGAGCACGACCTGCCCCTGCTCTCGTCGGTGGCCGAGCGCATGATCGCCCTCGACCTCGGCGAGATCGTGGCCGAGGGCACGCCCGCCGAAGTCGTCAACGACGCCACGGTCGTCGCCTCGTATCTCGGGACGTCCGAGGCCACCATCGCCCGATCCGGTGCCCACGCCGCCCTCGACGCCGCGCTCGCCGGCGGTGGGGGCCTGGGCCCGGACTGACCTTCACAACCAGAGGAGCGAACCAATGACCAATCCGACTTCGACCCGGAGCAACGGTTCCAAGATGCTGCGGCGCTACGGGCCCTTCGGCCTGGTGATCGTGGTCGTCGCCGTGATCGCGCTCGTGACCGTCGTGTTCAGTGGCGGTGACGACGACGAGGCGAGCGACGGCGCCGAGGTCAAGAGCAAGGAGGAGCTGATCCGCTCGGGTCCGATGACGCCGGAGAAGGCCGAGCTCCTCGGCAAGACGACCGTCGACTTCGGCCCCAACTGCGACCTCGAGACCGGGCGCATCAAGGTGCCGACCGTGTACGCGCCACCGTGCGTCGAGCCGTTCACCGGCAAGAACGGCGGGACGACGTCACAGGGCGTCACCGAAGACACCATCAAGATCGTCGCCTACCAGGCCGATCCGGCCAAGGACCCGCTGCTGTCGAGTCAGATCAACGCCGCCGGCGCCGACACCAGCCCGGAGAGCGCCATCGCCACCGGACAGGGGTACGTCGACTACTACAACGAGTACTTCGAGACCTACGGGCGCGACGTCGAGGTGGAGTTCTTCACCGGGTCGGGCGCGTTCAACGACGAGGAGGCGGCCAAGGCCGACGCCATCGCCATCGCCGAGAAGAAGCCGTTCGCGGTGCTCAACGGACCGGCCCAGGTGTCGCGGGTCTTCGCCGACGAGCTCGCGGCTCGCGGCATCCTCTGCGTCGGGCGGTGCGCGCTCGCGATCCCCGAGGCGTTCACGAAGGAACGGGCCCCGTACCTGTGGGCGATCGGCCCCTCGCCGGAGGAGGCCAGCCGGCTGGCGGCCGAGATGATCGGCAACTACGCCCCGCCAGGACCGGCCCAGTTCGCCGGCGACCCCGAGCTCCGGGGCAAGGACCGCGTGTACGGCGCGATCCACTTCGAGACCCGTGACGGCGCCCAGAAGGAGGCGTTCGGGACGTTCAAGAATGAGCTGAAGAAGAACGGTGTGGATGTCACCGTCGATGTGCCCTACGACGGCGACGAGTTCCTGGCCAAGGCGCAGGAGAACGCTCGGACGGCGATCACGAAGCTCAAGGAGGGCGGTGCCACCACGGTGATCTTCTACGGCGACCCGATCACGCCGGGGCCGATGACCAAGGAGGCAACCGCGCAGGAGTTCTTCCCCGAGTGGATCCTCGGGCCGTCGGTGCTCGCCGACACGTCGGTGTTCGCTCGCAGCTTCGACCAGGACCAGTGGAAGAACGGGTTCGGGATCTCGCTCATCGGGGGTAGGGGCGAGCAGGAGCTCCAGGACTCGTATCGCATCTATCAGTGGTTCCACGGGACCCCGCCGCCGAACAACACCTACGGCGTGATCGCGCCCGACTACGGGATCCTGTTCCGGGGCATCCACCTGGCGGGGCCGAAGCTGACACCCGAGACGTTCCGCGACGGGTTGTTCCGGTTCCCGCCCACCGGCGGCGAGGTCATGAACCCGAGCATCTCGTACGGCAACCACGGGATCTGGCCGTACACCGACCTGTGGGGCACCGACGACGCCGCGCTGGTGTGGTGGGACCCGACCGCAGTCGGCGAGAGCGAGATCGGTCAAAGCGGCAACGGTCTGTACCGGTACGCCAACAACGGTGCCCGCTACAAGCTGGGTGAGTGGCCCAAGACCGCCGAGGAGGCGGGCCTGCACGACGATGCCGCGTCGGTGACCATCTACACCGAGATCCCGCCGGAGGCGGCCGCGCCCGACTACCCGTCGCCCGCGGGCTAACGCGAGGAGGACGTGGGTGGGTGTCCGTCACTGCCGACGGACACCCACTTGCCCTCCTCGTACTTGCGGACGACGCGAGCGGGGTTGCCGACCGCGACCGTGTTGTCGGGCAGGTCGTCGGCGACCACCGCGCCCGCGCCCACGACGACGTGGCGCCCGATGGTCGTTCCCGGGAGCACGACCACACCGGTGCCGAGCCACGAGCCTGCGCCGATGCGCACCGGCTCGTTCGCGGCGAACTGCACGCCGATGGGCACGGTGACGTCCTCGTAACCGTGGTTGGCATCAGTGACGTAGACGTGGGGCCCGGTCCAGACGTCGTCGCCGATCTCCACGCTCGTGTGCCCGACGATCGCGCTCCCCTTGCCGATCACGCAGCGATCGCCGATCCGGATCACGCACTCCTGATCGAGCATCTGGTCGGGCCCGACGCCGGCCGACAAGGTCGAGTACGGGCCGATCACCGAGCCCCCGCCCAGGCGGATATATCGCTCGCCGAACAGCGCCGCCACCGGGAAACACACCACCGTCTTGGGCCCGAAGGCGCCGAAGCGCGCCGCCCGCCGGCTCCCGGGCTTGATCGCACCGAGCCTGACGACCTGCTCCCAGACCCGGTGAATGGGGTCGGATAGACGCATCCCGTCAATCTCCGCTCACGCGTGGCAGTAGCCCGATGACAGCCGTCGTGACAGGCTCGTCCTCTGCGCATCTCACGCGCCGCGATCGGAGGGACGGCCGAATGTCGGGTACGCAAAGCCGCCGCAGATGGATGGAAACCGAGTGGCGCCGACAAGCGCTGCAGCGCTTCGAGGAGGTCACTGAAGTTCCCCTCCTGGTTCTC
>JACDBD010000031.1 GCA_013695115.1 Actinomycetota bacterium
GCGCGTGACCGACCGGCTCGTCGTCGTCGGCGGTGACGCCGGCGGCATGACCTCGGCGTCGCAGGCGCGACGGCGCGTCCCCGATACGGGCGAGCTCGAGATTGTGGCGTTCGAGCGGGGCGAGTTCACGTCGTACTCCGCCTGCGGCATCCCGTACCTCGTCGGCGACGTCGTGCACGAGTACGGCGATCTGGTGGCGCGCTCGCCCGAGGAGCACCGCCAGCGCGGCATCGACGTCCGCACCCGGCACGAGGTCGTCGGCGTTGACCTCGGCCGCCGGGTCGTGCACGTGCGTGACCTGGACGGCGGCGACGAGGCCGACCACGGCTTCGACCAGCTGGTGCTCGGCACCGGCGCGGTGCCGGTGCGCCCCCAGCTCGACGGGATCGATGCCGACGGCGTCTTCGGCGTGCAGACGTTGGCCGACGGCATCGCGGTGCGCCGCGCCGTCGACCAGGACAAGCCGGCGCGCGCGGTCGTGATCGGTAGTGGCTATGTCGGGCTCGAGATGGCCGAGGCGATGACGCGGCGAGGCCTCGAGGTCGCGCTGGTCGAGGCGCACGAGCAGCCGATGTACACGCTCGACCCCGACATGGGCGCGCTCGTGGCCGACGCGCTTGGTGGTGTCGGCGTGAAGCTGTACCTCGGAGAGCGGGCGACCGCCTTCGAAACCTCGGACGGGCGGGTGCGTGCGGTGGTCACCGAGCAGCGGACGCTGCCGTGCGATCTCGTCGTCCTCGGGTTGGGCGTGGCGCCCAACAGCGCGCTCGCCATCGAGGCCGGCCTGGGTGTCGGCGAGACCGGCGGGATCATGACTGACGAGCGGATGGAGACCACCACCGACGGGGTCTGGGCCGCGGGCGACTGCGTCGAGACGTGGCACCGCATCTCGCACCGGCCGGTGGCGATCGCGCTGGGCACCCACGCCAACAAGCAGGGCCGCGTGGTCGGCGTCAATGTCACCGACGGCGAGGCGACGTTCCCGGGCGTGATCGGGACGGCGGTGACGAAGGTGTGCGCGCACGAGGTCGCCCGCACCGGGCTCACCGAACGCGAGACGGCGGAGGCCGGGATCGACTCCGTCGCGGCCACGATCGAGGCGACGACCCGCGCGGGCTACTTCCCCGGAGCCGAGCAGATCAAGGTCAAGGTGGTCGCGGAGCTCGGCACCGGACAGCTGCTCGGTGGTCAGATCGTGGGCAAGGAGGGCGCGGCCAAGCGCATCGACGTCCTTGCCGCCGCAATTTGGAACGGGATGACCGCCGAGGAGCTGATCGGCCTGGACGTCGGCTACGCGCCGCCGTTCTCACCGCTGTGGGACCCGGTGCTGACCGCGGCCCGCAAGCTCACCGACGTCGTGGGCGCCTAGCGCCGCTTGGTGTCGGCCTTCGCCTGCTCCTCCTTGAGATCGTGCTCGTACATGAGCTCGACGAGCTCGTCGAAGCTCACCTTGGGTTGCCAGCCGAGCTTCTCGCGCGCCTTGCCGGCGTCGCCGGTGAGGATGTCGACCTCGGCGGGACGCTCGAAGCGCTCGTCCTGGTTGACGAGTGGGCTCCAGTCGTCGTAACCGGCGACGCGTGCCGCCGCTACTAGGAGCTCCCTGATCGTGTGGGTCTCGCCGGTCGCCAGGACGTAGTCGTCGGGCTCGTCCTGCTGGAGCATGAGCCACATCGCCTCGACGTAGTCGCCGGCGTAGCCCCAGTCGCGCGCCGACTCGAGGTTGCCGAGCGTGATCGTGTTCTGGAGCCCGAGCTTGATGCGGGCCATGCCGTTGGTGACCTTGCGGGTCACGAACTCCAGGCCGCGCCGGGGTCCCTCGTGGTTGAAGCAGATCCCCGACGACGCGTGCAGCCCGTACGACTCGCGGTGGTTCACCGTCGTGTAGTGGCCGAACACCTTGGCCACCCCGTAGGGGGAGCGGGGGTGGAACGGTGTGCTCTCGTTCTGGGGCGTCTCGCGGACCTTGCCGAACATCTCCGACGACGACGCCTGGTAGAAGCGGATCGGGTTGTTTTGGGCGCCGCCGACGACGCGGATCGCCTCGAGCATGCGCAGCACGCCGAGGCCGGTGATGTCGGCGGTGAGCTCGGGCTGGTTGAACGACAGCTGCACGAAGCTGATAGCGCCGAGGTTGTACACCTCGTCCGGCTGCACCTGCTCGATCGCGGCGATCAGCGACGAGAGATCCTGGAGGTCGCCGGCGATGACCTCGAGTGCCGGGTTCTCGTCCTGCACCATCTGGGCCTTGGGGTTGTTCTGCCCGCGGACCAGTCCGAACACCTGGTATCCCTTGCCCACCAGGAACTCGGCGAGGTGACGGCCGTCCTGGCCGGTGATCCCCGTGACCAGGGCGCGCTTCATACGGCTCTCCCTCCGGTGATCGCGCCCACGCTACCGGTCGCGGCGCTCCCAGTCGGGCTCGAGCTGGTGCAGGAACTCGGCGCAGCGTTGCTCCTCGTCGGCCTCGCCGATCGCGGCCGCACTCGTCCGCAGGCCGTCGAGCGCGCGCAGGAACCCCCGGTTCGTCTCGTGGGCCCAGCGGACGTACCCCGAGCCACGCCAGCCCGACTGACGCAGCCGGTCGAGGCCGCGGTGGTAGCCGACGCGGAAGCACGCGTACGCCTCCACGTCGTCACGGGCGAGCTCACCGAGGCGGGCCCAACCGTCGAGGAAGCGGGGCCAGCGGGCCACGACGGTCGCGACCGCGGCCCGGCGAGCGTCGACCGGTTCGGCGAGGGCGGAGTCGAGCGCCACCAGCGCGTCCGCGGGCTCGGGTTCGAGCACGGTCTCGGGAACGCCGCCGGTCAGGCTCACCGGGTGCTGCTCGGTCACGGCATGAATGTAGGTCCCGCGGGAAGGCGCCCGATCACCCCCCGGTACGATCAACGCTGTGGTCACGAAAAAGGTCCCGAGGAAGGTCACGAAGAAGGCCAAGACGAAGGCGAAGCCGCCCTCCGCGACCAAGCTGGTGCTGGTGCGCCACGCGGTGACGGAGCAGACCGGCCCGATGCTGACCGGCCGCGCTCCCGGCGTCGACCTGTCCGACGACGGGCGCCGCCAGGCCAAGGCGCTGGGCGAGCGACTGGCCGAGATCCCGGTCGCGGCGGTGTACGCCAGCCCGATCGAGCGCACCGCCCAGACGGCCGAGGCGATCGCGACCCACCACGGCGTCGACGTCAGCGAGTTGCCGGGCGTGATCGAGGCCGACTACGGCGAGTGGACCGGCGGCAAGCTCGCCGACCTGGCCAAGACTGAGCTCTGGAAGACGGTGCAGCGGGCGCCTTCCCGGGCCCGCTTCCCGGGAGGCGAGTCGCTGGCCGAGATGCAGGGGCGCATGGTGACCGCGCTCGAGGCGGTGGTCGCCGACCATGCCGGCGAGATCGTCGTGGTCGTCTCGCACGCAGATCCCATCAAGGCCGCCATCGCCCACTTCACCGGCCTCCACCTCGACCTGTTCCAGCGGCTGGTCGTCTCACCGGCGTCGGTGACCATCTTCGACCTGTCGCCGTACGGCGCCGCTCTGGTGAAGTGCAACGACACCGGAGACCTCGACGAGTTGCAGCGGAGTGAGCGACCCGAAGGGTCGGGGCCGGCCAATCTCGTCGAGGATGGCCCGGCCCCGAGCGAACGGAGCAATAGGGATGGCTGATGACATCGAGTTCGA
>JACDBD010000060.1 GCA_013695115.1 Actinomycetota bacterium
CGCGGTGACCGCCCTGCTCGGCCTGGACGCCGGCGCCCGGGATGCGGGTATCGCGGTGGCGATCGGATGCGGGCTCGCACCTGGTCTCGCCGACGTCCTCGCCCGCCATGCCGCCGGCGTGCTCGACCGGATCGACGAGGTGCACGTCGCCCGCTCGGGAGTAGCGGGGCCCACGTCGCGGGCCTCGCTTCGGAGGGCGCGGCGGGGCCGGCCGGCCGAGTGGCAGGACGGCGTCTGGCACCGGGAGCGGCGGGGTGCCGCTGAGCTCGTCTGGTTCCCCGACCCGGTGGGAGAGCGTGAGTGCGAGCCGGTCGCGGCGGGCACGGCGCTGCTGGTGGCTGAGTTCTCCGGTCTCCGCCGAGCGACGATGCGCTTCGACGAGCTCCCGCCGGCGAGCATCGCCGAGACTCTGACCCGGCGGCGCGCCGACGACAGCTGGGGCGCGGTGCGCGTCGAGGTCTGGGGGTGGCAGGGTCAGGTGCGCGCGCCGGTGGTATACGGCGTGATCGAGCGGACCGCGGTGGCAGCGGGAACGGTGCTGGCGGTGACCGCGGCGCGCCTCGCCGGCGCGCTCCCGACCCTCCCGCTGCGCGCCAGCCACGAGCACGGCGCGCAGGGTCTCGGCGCGCTGCTCGAGCCGCCACCGTTCCTGGCCGAGCTCGCCCGCCGGGGGGTCAAGGCCGCCGTGTTCGAGGGCGTGGCGGTTGCCTGAGCTCCGTCTCGAGCGAGCCGTGCGGACCCTGCCGGTCGACGGCGACATCGAAGTGACGGTCGCATCGCTGCGAGCCCGAGTCCAGTGGGACAACGCGCGCTCGGGTGGCAGCCTCGGCCTCGGCCTCGCCACGCCACTGGCGGTACGGCCCCGGAGCGGGCCGGCATTGTCGGTGCGTTTGACCGGACGAAGCGCCGCCGGGCTGGCGGCGGCAATGATCTGCCGAGGCGCCGCCGCGCCACCGAGAGGGGAGAACGACATGGACCAGCCCGAGCGGATCAGCTCGGTCGTGCCCAAGGTGGCCCAGTCCGACGAGATGGTGCGGACCTTCACCGCCGCCGCCACGGGGCAGGGAGTGGTCGGCGCCGCCACGACCGCCGGCGATCGAACGGCGGTGCCCCTGATCGAGACGATGTTCGCCGGCGGCTACGGCGGCGGGGGCGGCAGCGAGGGCGAGAAAGGGGACATCGGAGCGGGCGGCGGCGGCGGAGGATTCGCCCGCAGCCGGACCGTTGCGATTCTCGAGGTCGCGCCTGACGGCGTGCGGGTCAGGCCGGTCATCGACCAGACCGCGGTGATCCTCGCCGGGCTCGGTGCCGCGGTCGGCGTGCTCGGGGTGCTCCGGCGGGGTCGCCGCCGGCATTGAGTCGAAGGGGCGCGCCGCGCGTTCCCGTACCATCGCGAGTCACGGGGACGTAGCTCAGTTGGCTAGAGCACCTGCTTTGCAAGCAGGGGGTCGTGGGTTCGAGTCCCATCGTCTCCACCGACCGACGCCAGGCCGCGCCTACGGGAGGCGGATCTCGTGATCCCGTCGTCAGGCTCGGAGCTAGTGAACCGTGCTTGGAGCGGGCAGAGTCGTCGACTACTGGGAGAGAGCCTCGGAGCCCTGGCTGTGGCGGCTGTCCTGGCGTCGAAGTGCCTGGTGGCGCTGGAGTCGGAGGTAGGCGGCGAGGACGACCGCCCGGTCGGCGGTCGGGGTCGAGCCTTCGTGCTCGATGAGTTGTTCGAGCGCGAGCGCGACCAGCGCCACATCCGGAGGTTCGAGATCGAGCCGGACCATCGGCCGGTTGGCGGTCATCGGGCCCCCCCCAAATCCGACAGATCGCCGCGAAGGGGGAGATTCTATACCTGGCCGCGGCCCGACCATCAAGAGCGATCGGCCACTGAAAGCGGTCGGCCACGCGCGGCACGTCGGAGGCGTCGCCAAACGCGGCGCGCCGAGGCCAGGGCATAGGCGAGGCCCAGCACCACCCAGCCGCCGACCGCGTCGAGGAAGAAGTGGTTGCCGGTGACGACGGTGCAGAACAACTGGGCCGCCGGGTAAGCGACGAGCAGTGCCTTCGCCCACGGCCGGCGGACGAGCGGCCACAGCGCCAGCGCGATCCAAGTCGACCAGCCGATGTGGAGGCTGGGCATGGCCGCGTAGAGGTTGTCGGCGCTGGGATCACGGCTCGCCTCGCCCAGCCCGAAGTACTCGACGCGGGTGTCGACGAAGCCGTAGCTCGCCGGCAGCAGGCGGGGTGGCATCAGGGGGTAGAGCCAGAACCCGGCCAGGGCCAGCCCCAGCATCACGATCAGGGTGTTGCGCCAGCGCACGTACCGTGCCGGCGCCTTGATGTAGAGCCACACCAGCGCGACCACCGGCATCACGAAGTGCACGCTGGCGTAGAAGATGTTCCAGAACGAGATGAAGGCGCGATAGGGGAGGAACCACTCCTGGATGGTCTCCTCGTGATAGATGCCGAGGAGCCGCTCACCCCGGATCACCTGCCGGGCGTGGCGAAAGGCGTCGGCCTCGGAGCCGATGAGCTGGTCGCGGGCCCAGTCGTAGACAGTGGTGACGGCGCGGACCCCGATGATCTCGAGCACCCAGCCGAAGCGGATCCGCCGGCTGCGCGGGGTGGGTGCGTCCGCCTCGAGCCGCCCGGGAGTCACCGCGGGCGAAAGTAGCCCCACGCAAGGTGGGAGAATGGCTGGTCGGAAGGGTCCACGCCCGACATCTGGGGGAGCGATGGGGAGGGCAGCCCGGCGCGTCAGGTTGATGCTGGCGGTGGCGGTGGCGGTCGCGATCCCGTTCGCCCCCGGCCTCACCCGCGCCGAGCGGTTCGCGCTCGCCGGGCTCGTTCTCGGCTACGCGGCCCTGGCGGCGGTGTTCGACGAGATCGGGGCCCGCCGCACCCGCTTCCCGGCCACGCCCTTGAGTGCGCCGGCCGGCGTGGCCACGATCTTCGGGGCGACCCTCGTGCTCCCCGAGCTCCAGCCGGTGGCGCTCGTCTTCTACGTCGTCGCGGTGGCGTTCTACACCGCGATCGGCGGGATCCGGCTCGGGCTCGGTCTCGCCGCGGTCGCGGTGGGCGGTGCGGTCACCGCCCACCTCCTCGCCCCGAGCGACGAGCAGCTCGAGCCCCTCGCACTGGCGGCGTTCGCGGTGCTCCTGCCCGCGGTCGCGGCGGCCGCCGAGTTCCTGGCCCGGAGCCGGCGCCGCACCGCCGAGCGGCTGGCGCGGCTGCACGACGCGCTCCGAGCCGTGAGCGTCACCCCCGACCTTCAGGCCACCCTCGACTCGATCGCGGAGTCGAGCGCGGCAGCGGTGGGCGCGGCCGCCGCCGGCATCCTCCTGCGCGAGGAGGACCGGCTGGTTCCGGCCGCGTCCAGTTCCGGACGGCCCGAATGGATGAGCGACGGCGCTCGCGACACCGGTCCGTTCGCACGGGCGATGAAGCGCCGAGAGACCGTCGTCGCACCCGACGGACGTCGGTCTCTCGTGGCGGTGCCGCTGCGGGTGAGCGGTGAACCCATCGGCGTCCTGGCCGCCGCCTTCTCCGGGACGGGCGGCCCGGCCCGTGACGATCTCACGTTGCTCGAGACCTACGCGGAGCAGGCGGCACTGGTCATCGTGCAGGCCCAGGCGTTCGAGCGTGAGCGGCAGGCGGCCGAGCAGCTCGCCGAAGCGGACCGGCTCAAAGGCGAGTTCCTGGGCATGGTGTCGCACGAGCTGCGCACGCCGCTTACCGTGGTGAAGGGTGTCGTCGACACCGTGCTCCTCCACTGGGAGCGCCTGCCCGACGAGCGTCGGCGCGAGCTGCTGGTCCGGGCATCCGGCAACGCCGACGAGCTGAACCGTCTGGTCGGCCAGCTGCTCGACTTCGCCCGCATTGAAGCCGAGCGGGTCCGTCTCGAACCCGAGGTGCTGACGGTGCGGGTGTTGGTGGAGACGGCGCTGGAGGAGCTGGGGGCGGTGCTCGAGCGGCACCGAATCGAGGTCGACGTACCCGAATCGCTGGCGGTCATGGCCGATGCCGATGCCCTGGCCCACGTGCTGACCAACCTGCTCGTCAACGCGGCCAGGTTCGCGCCCCCCGGAAGTCTGATCATGGTGTCGGCCCGCGATGCCGATGACGAGGTGGTGATCTCGGTCGTCGACGAGGGGCCCGGCGTCGCGCCCGACGACCGTGAGCGCATCTTCGAGCGCTTCTACCAGGCGCCGGTTCACGCGTCGGCGCGCAAGGGGACCGGGATCGGGCTGGGCATCGCCCGGACCCTGGTCGAGCTGCACGGCGGCCGCATCTGGGTGGAGGGTCTGCCTGCCCCCGGCTCCACGTTCTCGTTCACGATGCCCGACGCCTCCGCATCCGACCGCGCTCCCGGCGCGACGCCAGCCGCCGCGGCCGGGGCATGACGATCATGCGACGCCTGGTGCCGGCAGCCGCGCTCACGCTCGTGG